>CAXNKO010000198.1:0-4896 GCA_964202685.1 Caulobacterales bacterium | reverse complement strand
GTCGAGGGGCGTATGGTGGAGCGCCTGCATCTGGCCGAGGCGGTGCGTCTGATCGCCGTGGCCGACGCCATCGCCGCCCATGAGGCTCGAGACGGATGAAGATCGGAGGAGGACTTCGCCTCTTCGCCGCCGCGATCGCCGCGGCCTCCACGGTCGCGGCCCAGCCCGCCGACGACCCGATCGGCGCGCTGCTGGATGCGCCCCCCGTCGTCGCCCCGCCGGCGACCACCGAGGCCCCTGACGAGGTCGGCACCACCGGCCCCAATGCGCAGGCGCCGGAATCTGTCCCCGCCGCACCGGTCGCCGCGCCCCCCGCTGTACAGGCCGCCGCCCCCGTCCCGCCGCCCGAGCCGCCGGCCGCGCCCGCGCCGATGCTGGCCAGCGCGCCGGAGCCCGCCCCGGCGCCTGCGCCCTATGTTCCCCTGCCGCCTCGGCCGCAGCCCTATGCGCCGCCGCCGGTCGCCGCGACCAGCCCTGCGCCCTACACGCCCTTTCCCATCCAGACTGCGCCGCCGTCGCAGCCCGCGCCCTATTACGCCCCGCCGCCACCGACGGCGCCAGCCGCCCTGCCGCCGCCCAGGGTCACCCGCCGCCAGAGCGCGACCCCGGTGCATGTGGACGAACTCGACGCCAGCCCGGAGGCCGCGCCCACCCCCAGCGAGAGCAATTACGAGCAGCGGCTACGGTCGTCCTTCGCCTCGGCCCAGGGCCTGCAGGGGCCGATGGACGGCGGCTGGATCCTCAGCGCCCCGGGGGACGGCGACCTCTATGCGCTGGAGCTGGTGGAGCGTTCCAGCGGCGTGCTCGAGGGCGCCTGGCGCGACCTGCGCCGGCCCGGCGCCATCGGCGCCTCCGGCTTCCTGGACGACATCCAGCGCTACGGCGGCCAGCTGACCCTGCGCTTCAACGCCAATGGCGAGACCGCGGTGGCGACCCTGGCGGCGGGGATGGACGGGCGCTGGTCGGGCGAGATGGCCGCCGGCAAGCGCGCCCGCCCGGTCGTCCTGCGGCGCAACTGACCGGCCAGAACGTTTCCCGTTTCGCTTGAATGGCGGCAAATACCGCTCACCCGGCCTTCGCCCATAGGCGGTAAGTTTAGCGATCCAGGGTCCTTCGCCCCTTGCGGGAGAAGGTGGCGGCGAAGCCGACGGATGAGGGGTCTCTCGGCGATTCAAGCAATCGTGCTTACCCTTTGCCGGTCAGGCCGTGGAACACCCCTCATCCGACCCTGCTTCGCAGGGCCACCTTCTCCCGCAAGGGGCGAAGGGACGCCTATGTCCATCCACTGGACAGCTAAACTTACCGCCTATGGGCCTTCGCCGGGATGAGCGGAGTAGGAATTGGGGCTCAGCCGCCCCCCCCTAAACCCGCAGCGGCATCAGCACGTACTGCACATCCGCGTCCTTGGGGTCCAGCACCAGGGCCGGATCGTTGGGGCCGCCGAAGCGGAATTCGGCCTGGTCGGCGGTGATCTGGTCGGTGACGTCGAGCAGGTAGCGGGCATTGAACGAGAGTTCGAACGAGTCGCCGGTGTAGTCGACCTCGACCTCCTCCACCGCCTGCCCGGCCTCCATGTTGCGCACGGTCAGCGTCACCCGGCCGGACTCGATGGCCATGCGCACCGAACGGCTCTTTTCCGCCGAGATGGTGGCCACCCGGTCGACGGCCTGGGCGAACAGCTTGTTGTCCACCATCAGCACCCGCTGATTGTCCTTGGGGATCACCCGGGCGTAGTCGGGGAAATTGCCGTCGATGACCTTGGAGGTCAGCGCCGCATGGCCGAAGGCGAAGCGCACCTTCTGGGGGCTGAGCTGCAGCTCCACCTGCTCGCCGGCGTCGTCCAGCAGCCGGCGGGCCTCGCCCACGGTCTTGCGCGGCACGATGACCCCGGGGGACCCCGCCGCACCCTCGGGGGCGATCATCTCGGCCAGCGCCAGACGGTGGCCGTCGGTGGCCACGGCGCGCAGCTTGGTGACGCCGGCGTCCACCACGGTGTGGAGATAGAGGCCGTTCAGATAGTAGCGGGTTTCCTCGGTGGAGATGGCGAAGCGGGTCTTGTCCATCAGCCGGATCAGGTCGGCCACATCGACGCTCAGCGTGTTGGCCAGGCCGTCGGCGCTCATCACCGGGAAGTCGCCGGCCGGTAGCACCGGCAGCGAGAACCGCGAGCGGCCGGCGGCGACGATCAGCCGCGGGTCCTCGCCGGTGTAGCTTAGCGACACGTCGGCGCCCTCCGGCAGCTTGCGGACGATCTCATAGAGGGTGTGGGCCGGGGCGGTGATCTGGCCGGGCTGATCCACCCGGGCGTCGGCCTCATCGACGATCTCCAGGTCCAGGTCGGTGGCCGAGAAACTCAGCCGGTCGCGGCCGGTGGACAGCAACACATTGGACAGGATGGGGATGGTATTGCGCCGCTCAACCGCGCTCTGCACATGGCCCAGCGCCTTCAGCAGCGCGGCGCGCTCGATGGATAGCTTCATTTGCGTCTCGTCCGACCTTCACGCGCGGGGCGTTCGCGCCTCGCGCCCCCCGGGAAGGGAGGGACTTCGGACATTAGTCATTTTCAGTGAGCCGGGAAGAGGCTGTTTCCCTGGGCGCGCCGCCGCCCTAAGAGGTTTGCTTCCCCACCCTCCCGCGAGCCTGACCATGGACCTCTCCAAGATCCCGATCGGCGACAACCCGCCCTATGAAGTCAACGCCGTCATCGAGATTCCCCAGGGGGGCGAGCCGGTGAAATACGAAATGGACAAGGCCTCCGGGGCCCTGTTCGTCGACCGCTTCCTGCACACGGCCATGTACTACCCGGGCAATTACGGCTTCATCCCCCATACCCTGGCCGACGATGGCGACCCGCTGGACATCGTGGTGGTGGGGCCGACCCCGGTGGTGCCCGGCGCGGTGATCCGCTGCCGGCCGGTGGGGGCGCTGAAGATGCGCGACGAGGCGGGCGGGGACGAGAAGGTGCTGGCGGTGCCGGTGGACGCCCTGCACCCGTTCTGGCGCGACGTGGCCTCCTGGCGTGACCTGCCGGTGATCCTCACCGAACAGATCGCCCACTTCTTCATGCACTACAAGGACCTGGAAAAGGGCAAGTCGGTGCAGATGAACGGCTGGGCCGACCCCGACGAAACCGCCGACCTGATCCGCGCCTGCATCGAGGCGGGGAAGAAGGGGTAGGCGGGGCGGCGTCAGGTCCGCACGAAATCCAGGAACACCGGGGCGCAGTCGCCGAGCAGCTTGGCCTGGTAGCGGGTGGGCAGGTGGTCGGCGGGGGGCGTGCGCCAGTCGCAGGCCCGCTCGGCGCTCCAGGTGAAGGCGCCGCAGGCCAGCACCCGCGCCAGGGTCCAGTCAACGTAGTCCGCCCAGTCGCTGGCGAAACGCAGGGTTCCGCCCGGCGCCAGCAGGCGGGCGAACTCGGCCACGGTGTCGGGCTGGATCAGCCGGCGTTTGTGGTGGCGGGTCTTGGGCCAGGGGTCGGGAAACAGCACGAAGATCCGCGCCAGACAGCCGTCGGGCAGCCGGCCCATCAGGGCGCGAGCGTCGCCGTCCTCGAGGCGCACATTGGTGAGCCCCTGCTCGTCGATGTGGCGCACGGCGCTGGCCACCCCGTTCAGGAACGGCTCGGCCCCCAGGATCAGCACCCCGGGCCGCCGCGCCGCCTGGGCGGCCATGTGCTCACCGCCGCCGAAGCCGATCTCCAGCCACACTTCGGCCGCGTCCGGCTTCAGGACCCGAGGATCGAAGGCCGCCTGCGGGCAGCGCAGGGCCGGCAGCCGCGCCTCGACCAGCGCCGCCTGCCGGGGCTTGATCGGCCGGGACTTCAGCCGGCCGTAGGAGCGTAGCTGGGGGTGCTCAGGGTCGATGGGTTAGGCCAAGCCCTTCAGTTCGCCCACCAGATCGGTCCGCTCCCAGGAGAAGCCGCCCTCGTTGTCCGGCTGGCGGCCGAAGTGGCCATAGGCCGCGGTGCGGGCGTAGATCGGCCGGTTCAGGGCCAGGTGCTCGCGGATGGCCCGCGGCGTGGCCCCGCCGATCAGCTCCGGCAACGCCAGCTCCAGTTTCGCCGGATCGATCTCGCCGGTGTCGTGCAGATCGACGTAGAAGGACAGCGGCTGGGCCACGCCGATGGCGTAGCTGATCTGGATGGTGCAGCGTTTCGCCAGGCCCGCGGCCACCACGTTCTTGGCCAGATAGCGGCAGGCGTAGGCCGCCGAGCGGTCCACCTTGGTGGGGTCCTTGCCGGAGAAGGCGCCGCCGCCGTGGGGCGCAGCCCCGCCATAGGTGTCGACGATGATCTTGCGGCCGGTGAGGCCGGCGTCGCCGTCAGGTCCGCCGATCAGGAACCGGCCGGTGGGATTGACGTGCCAGGCGGTCCTCTTGGTGATCAGTCCGGCCGGAAAGAGGCCTTCCACATAGGGCCGGATCTCGGCCGCCAGGCGCTTGGAGTTGGTGGCGTGCAGGCCGATGCGCTTCTTGTGCTGGGTGGAGACGACGATCTGCAGCACCTCGACCGGCTGGCCGTTCTCGTAGCGCAGGGTGACCTGGCTCTTGGCGTCGGGCTCCAGCACCGGGCATTCGCCGGAATGGCGCACCTCGGCCAGGCGGCGCAGGATGTTGTGGGAATATTGCAGGGTCGCCGGCATCAGCTCCGGCGTCTCGTCGCAGGCGAAACCGAACATGATCCCCTGGTCGCCGGCCCCTTCGTCCTTCTTCTCGGAGGAGTCGACGCCCTGGGCGATGTCGTCCGACTGGGCGTGCAAATGGCAGGCGAACTTGGCCTTGGCCCAGTGGAAGCCCTTCTGCTCGTAGCCGATGTCCTTCACCGCCTGGCGCACCTTGGGCTCCAGCCCGGCGATCAACGCCCGGGTCAGGGCCTTGTTCTCGGCCTTCGAGGCGCCC
>CAXNKO010000197.1:0-4902 GCA_964202685.1 Caulobacterales bacterium | reverse complement strand
CGGGCGCGCCGCCGGCCCAGGAGCCGTTGCTGCCAGCGCTCAGGCGCTGCGCCGCCATCCCCACATTGGCGATGTTCGCCCTGGGCAACATCTTCCTGCAGGCCTGTTACCAGGGCTGGCTGACCTGGGTGCCGCCGTTCCTGATGCGGGTGCATGGACTGAGCTCCACCCACATGGGCGCGGTGTTCGCGGGCGTCATCGGCGCCTCCATGCTGAGCAACCTCGTCGCCGGCCGGCTGAGCGACCGGCTGGCCCGGCGCGGCCCCCGCTGGAGCCTCTATCTGTGCTGCATCATGATCGCAGTCTCCTCGCCGTTCCTGATCGCGTCCAGCCTGATGCCGGGGCTGGCCGCCACCATCACCTGTCTGGTGGTCTACACGCTGACGTCGGGGGGGATCACCACGGCCGCGGCGGTGGTCTACCTCTCGGTGGCGCCGACGCGGATGCGCGCCTTTGTCACCGCCCTGATGGCCCTGGTGGGCAATGTGGTGGGCGCCCTGGGCGGCCCGCTGCTGTTCGGCGCCTGCAATGACATCCTCAAGCTCAGCTTCGGCGATCAGTCGCTGCGCTACACCCTGTTGCTGGCGCCGCTGATGTTCCTGGTGGCGGGGGGCCTGTTCCTGCTGGCCAGCCGCACCATCGAGGCCGACGTGCGCGCGGCGCAGGCGATCACCGCATCAACCTAGTTCGCGGGCGTTCTTGGAAATGCCTATATGGAACGCAAACGCGGCCGGGCGCGGCCAGCAACAGAAGGACGAGCCAGGTGAGTTACGAGACCAGCACCGCGGCCCCAGTGGCCTCCGACGGCATTCCGGCGCACGTCCCGCCGGATCGGGTGCTGCGCGGCGCCATGCCCGGCATGGATCCCGCCACCTGCCCCTACGAACAGCACGCCGCGCTGCACGATGGACCGCGGGCGCTGTACATGCCGGCGAATTTCATGATGCCCACCGGGGCCTGGATCATCAGCCGGGTGGAGGACATCCGGGAGGTGTTTCAAAGCCCCGAGGTGTTCTCCAGCGACGGCATCGCCGGGTTTTCCCGCCTGGTGGGCGAGGCCTGGCCGCTGATTCCGCTCGAACTCGACCCGCCGGACCACGGCAAGTACCGGACGCTGCTGAACGGCATCTTTTCGCCGGCGAAAATGAAGGCGCTGGAGGACGGGGTGCGGGCGCGGGCCGTGTCGCTGATCGAGGCGGTGAAGGACAAGGGCGAATGCGAGTTCAACGCGGCGTTTGGCCGCCCGTTCCCGGTGTTGATCTTCATGCAGATCATGGGCCTGCCGGAAGAGGATTTCGAAATGCTGATCGGCTGGGAGCACGACCTGCTGCACGCCGGCTTCGACATGGAGCAGCGGGTGCGCGGCGCGCAGGGGTTCCTGGGCTATCTGCGCGAGTTGATCGCCAAACGGCGGGCCGCGCCGAAGGACGACCTGGCGACCTTCGTCGTGCAGGCTGAGGTCGATGGCCGCCCGATGACCGACGACGAGGTGCTGGGCATCTATTATCTGCTGGTGGTCGCCGGCCTCGACACGGTGGCGGCCTCGCTCGGCCTGCATTTCCGCCACCTGGCGCAACACCCCGAGGATCAGGCGCGGCTGCGCGCCGACCCTTCGCTGATCCCGGGCGCGGTGGAGGAATTCCTGCGGCGCTATGGCATCGTGATGACCAGCCGCTACGTGACCCGCGATGCGGACATGGCCGACGTCCAGGTCAAGGCCGGCGAGCGGGTGATGATCTCGACCATGGCCGGCAGCCTGGATCCGACCGAGTTCGAAAACCCCCTGCAGGTCGACATCGACCGGCCGGCGAACCGGCATGTGTCGTTCGCCTACGGACCGCACCGCTGCCTGGGCTCACATCTGGCGCGGCGCGAACTGATCATCGCCATCGAGGAATGGCTGAAGCGGGTCCCGGCGTTTTCGATCAAGGACGGACAGGACGTGCCGGTGAAGAGCGGCGGCCTGCTGTGCGTCGAGACCCTGCCGCTGGTGTGGGGCTGATCGGAGACCACAGCGACACAGGACCCAAACCCTTTCCCTCAGCCCGCCTCAAGCGAGCCGGTGAGCGGCAGGTTCAGTTCCACCCGGTCGTGGGTCACCGTGGGCGTGATGCGGCCTCGCTCGCCGCGCTCCAGTCGGACCAGGCCATAGCCCGCCATCGTCCTCAGGGTCCGCGAAAGGTTGGACTTCGCCTTGCCGGTGATCCGGGCCAGTTCGTCCAGGGAGCCGGGCGACTGCTCGGCGATCACCCGCAACAGGTCGCGGTTGCCGGCCGACAGCACCTTGGCGAAGGACTCGGTGGAGATGAACCACACCTTGGGCTCGTCGGGCGCGATCCGCCGTTCGCCCCGCGCCACCGCCATGGTGCGGGCCTTCATGTCATCGTAGCTGGCGATGCCCACCTTCAGGGTCGTCATGGGATTACTCCTCTGTCGCGCAACACCGCGTCCACTGTGGTCCAGAAGTCGGCCAGCAGCGAAGCGGCGTCACGATAGTCATAGGCGCGGATGGTCCGCAGCCGGTGGCGATGGTCCATGGGCTCGCCACGCTTGCGCCGCGCCACGGGATGGGCGTTGTCGAAGCCGACCAGCCGCACGCCGTCCGGACCATGCAGGGTCAGCGAATAGTCCAAGCCGTGGGGCTTCTCCGGCGACACCGGCACAGGCGTCACCACAAAGCGCACCCAGTGACCGCTCTGCGGGTCCACGACGAGCACCTGTCCATCGAGGTCGAGCAGTACATCAAGGGTCGGATCGCGGGCCGCCGTCACCTGGATTGGGTTATCATACTAAGATAACTTTTGCAAGACCCGACGAAATCCCGAAGCCCCGAGACCCAATCCCGTCGCCGCCCCATCACGCCCCTACCCCCCGGCGATGGACTGCCGCGGCATCTTGCTGCGGGCCTGCATGGCGCCCAGGTGTTCCTTCACCTCGCGGGTCTGGCCGGCCAGCGCCAGCAGGTCGGCGGACTGCTGCAGGTGGGTGCGCATGCCCATGCCTTCGAAGGCCCGCTTGATCAGCTGTTTGGACAGCATCAGCGTGGTCAGCGGCGCGCGGGCGATGTTGGCGGCGATGGCCTCCACCGTCTCCTCCAGCTTGTCGCGGGCCACCACCTGGTTCACGCCGCCCCATTCCAGGGCGGTCGCGGCGTCGAGGGTCTTGGACTGGAACAGATATTCGGCGGCGCGCTTGTGGCTCATGAAGATCCACGGCTCGATCATGGTCTCGCCGGTGGGAAAGCCCATGGCCTGGGGCAACGGCATCTGGAAATAGGCGTCCTCGGAACAGACGGTGATGTCGGGCAGCATGGCCCAGTAGGAGCCGGCGCCGATGGCGTAGCCGTGCACCTGGGCGATGGTGGGTTTGCGGAACTCCCACAGATACAGCACCGGCCACAGGAACAGATCCTGGGAGCCCTTGTGGTGGATGCCGGTGTGGTGCTCGCCCTCGGCGAACTCCGGATAGCTCTCGGCGGGGGGGCGGCCCATGGCGTGGCCGGAGCAGAAACCCTTGCCGTTGGCCTTGATGATCACCACCTTGACCTCGTAGTCGCGGTCGGCCTCCTTCAGCGCCGCGTCCAGGGCCCAGACCATGCGGGAATCCTGGGCGTTGGATTTTTCCGGCCAGTTCATGATCACCCGGGCGATCGGGCCTTCCTTCTCATAGATCACCCGGTCGTCCAGGTTCCGCCGTTCCACGCCCATGCCGTTTCTCCTGCCCGCAAAGCTGTCGTTCATCCCGTAGGCTATATTGCCCGGCGTTGAAGGCGCAATGGCGCGGCCCTATGTTGCGCCCCAGCCGCCAAGAGGTCGCACGTGCTCTCCCGACTGTTCGGCAGATCCGCCCGCAGCAAGGCCCCGCCCTCCACCGGCGGCCGGCTGGTCTATGCGGTGGGCGACGTGCATGGCCGGCTCGACGCCCTTCAGCCGCTGGTGGCCGACATCCGCGCCGACGCGGCCCGGCACCGGGGCCAGGGCCCGCCGTTGCTGGTGCTGCTGGGGGACTATGTGGACCGCGGCCCGGAAAGCGCCGGTGTCATCGAGCTGATCCTCAAGCTGTCGGCCGACCCGGCTCTGGAGGTCTGCGCCCTGATGGGCAACCATGAGTCGGCGCTGCTGGCGTTTCTCGACGATCCGGCCGGGGCGGCGGGCTGGCTCGACCATGGCGGCGGGCCGACGCTGGCCTCCTATGGGGTGACCCCGCCCCCGTCGCGGGCGGGGGAACAGGGCTGGGGCGAGGCCCGCGACGCCCTGGTGCGGGCTCTGCCGCCGGCGCACCTGAGTTTCCTGCGCGGCCTGCGGCTGATGACGGTGGTCGGCGACTACGCCTTTGTCCACGCCGGGGTGCGGCCGGGGGCGCCGCTGGACCGCCAGGCCGCCCAGGACCTGTTGTGGATCCGCCAGCCGTTCCTGGAGGCCCCGGGGCCGTTCGAGAAGGTCATCGTCCACGGCCACACCCCGGCCGAGGAGCCGCAGATCCTGCCCCACCGGCTGGGGATCGACACCGGCGCCTTCGCCACCGGGGTGCTGACCGCGGTGCGGCTGCAGGGCGAGGCCCAGGGCCTGCTGCAGGCCTGGGCCCGGCGGCCGGCGGCAGCGTAGAGCGGTCAATCTGGATGCGGCAGATCGCCCGCTCTAGACATTTGTTTTGACGCGCATTTCGTCCGAAAACCGCGGCACACTTTTCGGAATGCGCTCTAGGCGCTGTGGACTCTATGGATTCTCAATGAGCCCGAAGCGTGATTCAAGAATGCTTTTTGGAGGCAGTCTTGGGTGTGATGGATCGCTTGGTGCTGTGCGACGGGCAGTGGGAACGTGTCGCGCCGCTGATTATCGGTCGTCCGGATCAGAAGGGCTCGACGGGCCGCGACAACCGGATGTTCGTCGAGGGCGTGTTGTG
>CAXNKO010000196.1:0-4927 GCA_964202685.1 Caulobacterales bacterium | reverse complement strand
TGGCCAAGCTGTTCGCGTCTGAGACCGCCGAGGCCGTCTGTTCCGGCGCCATCCAGACCCTGGGCGGCTACGGCTCTCTTGAAGATTACGGCCTGGCCAAGATCTACCGCGACGTCCGGGTCTGCCAGATCTACGAGGGGTCCTCGGACATCCAGCGCATGGTCATCGCAAGAGCGCTTTAGGAGTTTCTCATGTCACGCACTGACCCCGTCGTCATCGCATCCTACGCCCGCACACCCATGGGCGGATTCCAGGGGGCGCTGTCGCCCGTGAAGGCCACCGAGCTGGGGGCCATCGCCGTGCGCGCCGCGGTGGAGCGGGCAGGGGTCAGCCCCGAGGCGGTGGAGCAGATCTTCATGGGCTGCGTGCTGCCGGCGGGGCTTGGCCAGGCGCCGGCCCGGCAGGCGGCCCTGGGCGCCGGCCTGCCCAAGTCGGTCGAGGCCACGACCATCAACAAGATGTGCGGCTCAGGCATGCAGGCCGCCATCCAGGCCCACGACGCTCTGGTGGCCGGCACCGCCGACGTGATTGTCGCCGGCGGCATGGAGAGCATGACCAACGCTCCCTATCTGCTGCTCAAGCACCGGTCGGGGTCGCGGATCGGTCACGACACCGCCTTCGACCATATGTTCCTCGACGGCCTGGAGGACGCCTATGAACCGGGCCGCGCCATGGGGTCGTTCGCCGAGGACAGCGCGCGCAGCTACCAGTTCACCCGCGAGGCGATGGACGAATACGCGATCTCGTCGCTGACCCGCGCCCGCACCGCCATCGAGACCGGCGCCTTCGCCCGCGAGATCGTGGCGGTGGAGGTCTCCGGCCGCGGCGGCAAGGTCACGGTCAGCGACGATGAGCAGCCCCTGAAAGCCGACATCGCCAAGATCCCCACCCTGAAGCCGGCCTTCGCCAAGGACGGGGCGATCACCGCGGCCAATTCCAGCTCGATCAGCGACGGCGCCGCGGCCCTGGTGATGACCCGGGCCTCGGTCGCCGAGAAGCTGGGCATGAAGGTGGTCGCGCGCGTGGTCAGTCACGCCGCCCACGCCCATGAACCCGGCCTGTTCACCACCGCTCCGGTCCCGGCGGTCCGCAAGGCCCTGGCCCGCGCCGGCTGGAGCCTTGAGGAAGTGGACCTGTTCGAGATCAATGAGGCTTTCGCCGCCGTGGCGATGATCGCCGAGCGCGATCTGGCCATTCCGCGCGAGAAGCTCAACGTCAACGGCGGCGCCTGCGCGCTGGGCCACCCCATCGGAGCCTCGGGCGCCCGCATCATCGCCACCCTGATCGCGGCGCTTGAGGCCCGCAAGCTCAGGCGCGGCGTCGCCAGCCTGTGCATCGGCGGCGGCGAGGCCACGGCCATGGCGCTCGAGCTGGTCTAGGGCGAAACAAGAACACGGAGGGGACCGAATGGACCTGGATTTCTCGGACGACCAGAAGCAGCTGCGCGACACCGTGCGCCGCTTCCTGACCGACCGCTGCCCGTCGACGGCGGTGCGTGCGATTCTGGAGGGGCCGGAGCCCTATGACCGCGGGCTTTACCAGGGCCTGGCCGAGCTGGGCGTGCTGGGCGCCGCGATCCCGGAGGAATATGGCGGCGTCGGTCTCGGCCATCTGGAGCTCTGCGTGCTGGCCGAGGAACTCGGCCGCGCCGATGCGCCGGTTCCGGTGACCTCCTCCATCTATCTGGCCGCTGAGTTCCTGATGGCGGCCGGCTCCGAGGCGCAGAAGCAGGCCTGGCTGCCGAAGCTGGCCAACGCCGAGGCGATCGGGACCCTGGCGCTGGCCGAGCGGCCCGGGCGGGTGACCGCAGCCTCGATCCAGCTCAAGGCCGAGGGCGGCAGGCTCACCGGCGTCAAGCTGCCGGTCCCGGACGGCGACGTGGCCGATGTGGCGGTGGTGGCGGCGCGGACGGGGGCGGGCGACCAGGGAATTTCACTGTTCCTCGTTGATCTGACCGGCCCCGGCGTGACCCGGGCGGCGGTGGAGACCATCGACCCCACCCGCAGCCAGGCGAGCATCAGCTTTGACGGTGCGCCGGGCGAAGCGCTGGGGGCGGCCGGCCAGGGCATGGCGCTGATCGAGCGGGTGTTCGACCGCGCCGCGGTGCTGATCGCCTTCGAACAGGTGGGCGGCGCCGACCGGGCCCTGGAGATGGCCCGCGACTATGCCCTCGACCGCATGGCCTTCGGCCGCCAGATCGGCTCGTTCCAGGCCATCAAGCACATGCTGGCCGACATGTATGTGTCGGCGACCCTGGCCCGCTCCAACGCCTACTACGGCGCCTGGGCGCTCTCCACAGACGCGGCGGAACTGCCCATCGCGGCGGCCACGGCCAGGGTATCCGCCACCCAGGCCTTCCAGCACTGCGCCAAGAACAACATCCAGGTGCATGGGGGCATGGGCTTCACCTGGGCTTTCGACTGCCACCTCTATTACCGGCGCTCGAACATGCTGGCCCTGGCCCTGGGATCGCAGACGACGTGGGAAGACAAGCTGATCGAACGTCTGCGGCGCCAGAACGCCCCGGCGGCGGCCTGAAGGAGGACAGCGCGATGAACTTCGACGACACCCCCGAGGAAGCCGGGTTCCGCGCCAAGGTCCGCGCCTGGCTCGACGCCAACGCCCCAAAGCATCTGGAGGCGCAACTTCGCAACGCCGGCTTCGGCTCCAGCGGGCTCACCGAGGCCGATCCCATGGCCCTCTCGAAGGCCTGGCTGAAGAAGAAGCAGGCCGCCGGCTACGCCTGCCTGCACTGGCCGAAGGAATATGGCGGCGGCGGGTTCAGCCCCATCGAGCGGGTGATTTGGAGCCAGGAGGAGGGCCCCTATACGGCGCTCAACGGCCCCTTCACCATCGGCCACGGCATGTGCGGGCCCACGGTCATGGCCTGGGCCAGCGAAGATCAGAAGCGTCAGCTGCTGCCGGCCTGTGCTTCTGGCGAGGAAATCTGGTGCCAGCTGTTCTCCGAACCGGCCGGCGGCTCCGACCTGGCGGGCCTGCGCACTCGCGCCGAGCCGGCCGCCGACGGCTCCGGCGACTGGATCGTGAACGGCCAGAAAATCTGGACATCCGGGGCCCAGCATTCGGACTGGGGGCTGTTGATCTCGCGAACGGACCCGGAGGTGGCCAAGCACAAGGGGCTGACCATGTTCTACCTGAGCATGAAGGCGCCCGGGATCGAGATCCGGCCGATCAAGCAGGCGACCGGGGATCATGGCTTCAAGGAGGTCTATTTCACCGACGTGCGGATCCCGGACGCCCAGCGGCTTGGGAACGTGAACCAGGGGTGGGAGGTTTCGCTAACCACATTGATGAATGAACGGCTGTCGATTGGGTCCGGAATGCCAACAGGTTATCCGGAACTTCTCGCCTATTGCATGAATGCCGAGATCGATGGCCGGCCGGCGATCGACGACAGCAATGTCCGCTCACGGCTGGCGACCTACGCGGTCAGGGCCAGCGGCCTGAAGTACACCGCCATGCGGGCGATCACGGCGCTGTCCAAGGGCGAGACGCCGGGGCCGGAGAACTCCATCGGCAAGCTGGTGGCCGGCGCCTCCATGCAGGAGCTGTCGATGTTCGCCATGGACCTGATGGGGCAGGGCGGCGTGCTCAGGACCGCCAAGGACGGGGCCGACGCCAACGGTCGCTTCCAGGCCATGGCCATGCGCTCGCCGGCCACCCGCATCGAGGGGGGCTCCGACGAAATCCTGCGCAACATCATCGCCGAAAGAGTGCTGGGCCTGCCCGGCGACATCCGGGTCGATAAGAACGTGGCCTTCCGCGACATCCCCACGAAGGGCCGAGGATGACAGCGGCGAACGCAGCCCTGGAGGCCGACCTGTTCTACGAGTGGGGCAAGGAGAAGCCCCTGCGCCACGACCCGATCAAGGCGATCGTGGCCCCGCGGCCGATCGGCTGGATATCTACCCTGGACCCGGAAGGCCGCCCCAACCTCGCCCCCTTCAGCTTCTTCAACAACCTGAGCTCAACTCCGCCGACCGTGGTGTTCTCTTCGGAATCCGAGAGCGACAGCCTCGACAACGCCGAGGCCAGCGGTGAGTTCGTCTGCAACTTCGTGAGCCTCGAGCTGTCGGCGCAGATGAACGCCACCTCGGAAGGCTTCGATCCGGGGGTGAACGAGTTCGAGGTCGCCGGGCTGGAAACGGCGCCCTGCCGGCTGGTCAAACCCCCGCGGGTGGCCCAGGCGCCGGCCGCCCTTGAATGCAAGGTGCTTCAGGTGCTGACCCTGAAGGATCTCGACGGTCAGCCGCTGCGCGCCCGGATGGTGTTCGGCCAAGTGGTGGGCGTACATATCCGGCGTGAATTCATCACCGACGGCCGTTTCGACACCGCCAAGGCCCAGCCGGTGGTGCGTTGCGGCTATCTCTCCGACTATGCGGTGGTGAAGACGCTGTTCGAGATGCCCCGCCCGCGGTTCACCCCGCGCCAATTGACCGGCAAGCGCGATGCCCGCTGAGGCGCCCCCCGGCGGCACGGTGAAGGTCGCCCGCGACGGGGCCGTCACCATCCTGACCATGTCCTATCCCGAGCGGCGCAACGCCCTGTCCCTGGCCCTGCGGGCCGTGCTCATGGAGGCGATGCGCGCGGCGATCGACGATCCTGACTGCCGCGCGATCGTGCTCACCGGGGAGGGGCCGCATTTCTGCTCCGGCGGTGACATCACCAGCTTTGAGGGCGTCACCGCGGCCAGCGGGCGGACGCGGATGCAGAGGCTGCATCCGCTGGTGCGGATGATCGTGGCTGGTGAGACGCCGGTGATCGCCGCGGTGGAGGGCGCCGCGGCCGGCGCGGGGCTGTGCATCGCGGCGGCCTGCGACATGGTGGTGGCGGCGTCCGACGCAAAGTTCTCTTGCACGTTCAACAAGATTGGCCTGTTTCCCGATTTCGGGGCCGCTTGGACGCT
>CAXNKO010000195.1:0-4933 GCA_964202685.1 Caulobacterales bacterium | reverse complement strand
ACCTATGTGGACTGGGACTTCGACGGCTCCGGCCAGTTCGCGGTAAGCCAGTCGCTGGAGCCGGGCCGCACCGAGCTCAAGCTTTCCACCACCCACGCCTATGACCAGCCGGGAACCTATTTCGCCAGCGTCCGGGTGCGGCTGAACCGGGAGGGCGATCCCAAGGGCCGCCGGCAGATCGAGAACCTGGCCTCGGCCCGGATCGTCGTGGGCTGAGGGCGGATGACGTTCGCGAGGGTGTTGAGATGAGTCTGTCGGAGCGCGTGCGCCGGGTGCTGGCGGAGGGGGGCGAGATCACCGCCGTCACCTTCAATGACGCCGCCTATAGCTGGAACCAGGTGCGCGGGCTGGCCGACGCCGTCGCCCGGGCGCTGGAGAGCGCCGATCCCGGCGGCCAGTTCGCGGCCATCGTGCTGCGCAACCGGCCCTCGGGGGTGGCGGCCCAGGCCGGGCTGATGGCGCTGCATCGCATCTCGGTGATGATCACGCCGATCCAGCCGGTGCTGAGCATGTGCGCCGACGTCCGCGCCATCAACCCCAGTGTGGTGATCGCCGACCGCCAGGACTGGAACGAGGCCCTGGACGAAGCGGTGGGGTCGGTGGGCGCCGCCGGGATCGAGATCTTCGAGGACGCCGGCGTGTTCGGTCTGGGGTTCCGGCCCGGACTGGAGCGGGCCCAACCCGGCCACGTCAATCCGTTCGAGGGCGCCGGCATCGTCGTGCCCACCAGCGGCACCACCGGGCCGCCCAAGCGGGTGGCGGTGCGCTGGGAGCTGATCGACAGCTATGCGTCCGACCGGCCGGTGGTCCAGGGCCACGGGGTGATCCAGACCAATCCGCTGGTCACGGTGGGGGCGACGGCGGTGTTCATGACCTGCATCGCCAAGCCGCTGAACCTGGTGCTGATGGAGCGGCTGGACGTGGTCAAATGGGCCGACCTGGTGGAGCGCCACAAGCCCCGCCGCACCGGCCTGCCGCCCACCGGCCTGCGCATGCTGATGGAATCCGGGGTGCCGAAGGAAAAGTTCGCCAGCATCGAGGCCTTCGTCACCGGCTCGGCCCCCTTCCCGGCCGAGCAGATCGAGGCCCTGGAGGCCCAGTTCGGCAAGCCGCTGCTGTACAGCTACGGCGCGACGGAATTCGGCGGCACCGGCACGGTGGCGGCCTGGACCCTGGAAACCCGCGCCCGCCACCGGGTCGACAAGCGCGGCAGCGCCGGCCAGGCGGTGGCCGGGGTCAAGCTGCGGGTCATCGATCCGGCCGACGGCGCGGTGCTGGGCGCCGGCCAGGAGGGCATCCTCGAGGTCCACAAGCCCGACGCCCCGGTGAGCGGGCCCGACGGCTGGATCCGCACCAACGACCTGGCGCTGATCGACGCCGACGGCTTTCTGTTCGTCAAGGGTCGCGCCGACGACGTGATCATCCGCGGCGGCTTCAAGGTGCCGCTGGGCGAGGTGGAGGCAGTGCTGACCCAGCATCCCGCCGTCTACCGCTGCGCCGCCATCGGCCTGGCCGACGCCCGGCTGGGCCAGGTTCCCGCCGCCGCGGTGGTGCTCGAGGACGGCTACCCCGGCCAGGTGACCGAGGCCGAACTGATCGCCTGGGCCCGCGAACGGCTGAACGCCTACAAGGTTCCGGTGCGGGTGAAGATCGTCGCCGCCATCCCGCTGACCCAGCTGCTCAAGGTCAGCCGCCCGCAGCTGCGAGACCTGCTGGCGGATTGAGCCGCCCGGCAGCCGCGAGCGGCGTTAATGAGCCGGCATGGCGTCAAGCTTGGCCCGCTGGGCCGGGCTGAGCGCGGCGTAGAGCGGAGTCAACGCCGCCTTCAGCTTCCGCAGGGCCACCAACCCATCCGCCATCATCGTCTCGTGGTGGACCAGCCGCTCCGGCAGCGGCCCGGACCGATCCATCATGCCCATGCCGGGTTTCGGCATGGCCATGTCCGGCGACATCGACGCTCCCGGCGTCATCGGCTTGCCTTTGGGCATAGCCATCCCGTGATGCATCGCCATGCCTGCGTTCATCGCCGTCGCCGCTGCGGCGAAGGCGTCCCACAAGGGAAGCTGCGCGGGGGTCAGGGCGAGTTCACCCTTCAAGGTCGCCAGCCGCTCCGCGCTCAGGCCCATGCCGTGCATGTCGCCCATATGCATCTTGCCCCCGCCCATCATGGACATACCGGGCATGGCGCCGGGCTTCGCCGCCGGCATAGACGCTTCGGCGGGGGCGGGGGTGTGACCGGCGTGAGGTTCATGCCCCGCCGCCCACGCCGGCAAGGCCGCGAACGCGACGAGCGCGGAGAGGTATTTCGCTGTCGTTTTCATCGTTCGGTTCTCTTTCCAGTTGGGTATTGAGTTGTCGGTTGCAGCGGGAAAACCCGGAGCGCGCACGAATTTCCGATGCCGCGCCTGGATGCTGTCGAGAAAGCGGGGCTGCGCCGCTTATCGCCGTGGTTCATCTATACCGCGCCGCGCCCGCGGACGAAGTGCAGCACCACCAGAACCACGGCAATGACCAGAAGCACGTAGATGAACGCGCTCGATACCTGGAAGGCAAAGAATCCAAGCAGCCACAGCACCAATAGAACGATTGCGATGGTTCCGAGCATTTCCAACCTCCGGATAAAATCCTGATACGGGGCGCATTTTCCGCCACCGAAACCTAACGCAGGACCTGTGCGGAGGTTCCTGAAGATAGCGGGGAACAGCGCCCTGCGCCGGGCGTTCAAGCACCCTGAGGACCTCTGCAGGAAAACATGATGCGTATTTTGCGAACGATCTGCCTGACCACTGTCGCGGCCACCGCGCTGTCTGCCTGCGCCAGTGGCGGCGGCTACAGCTACCGAGGCGACCGCTACTCTTCGGAATACGGCAGTTGCGAGCGCGACCGCTCGAACAACAAGGTGGCCGGCACGGTGATTGGGGCTGGCGTGGGCGCCCTGGCGGGCAGCGCCATCGCCGGAAACAGCTCCAACACCGAGGGCGCCGTGGCCGGCGGCGTGGCCGGCGCCATCATCGGCAACCAACTGGCCAAAGGCCCGCCTTGCCCGGACGGCTACTACCGCAGCGGCCGCTAAGCGCGTTCGCGGCCGCTGCGGAGCTGGCGGAACGGTCAGACTGACTGTTGACCGCTCAAGGGCTGCAACCTCCGCACCGCGCCCCTGAACCTCGGCGATCGATCGACGGCGGCGTGGAAGCGAAGGTCGGCGGTGACCACATAGGTGTTTTCCCGGATCGCCATCGCCAGATACAGGCAGTCGTAGACCGGATGAGCGAGGATGTTGGCCAGATCGGCCGCCGCCGCCAGGTCGTCCTCGATGGCGGTCGTGGTCACCGGCGCATTGTGGAGTTCGGTCAGCCGCTCGCGGGCCTCCTCGCTGCTGATTTCGCCGCGCTGCGTGCGCCGCCACAAGGCGTTGGCGGCCTCCAGCAGCCATAACGACGGCGCGATCAGCTCTTCCTCGAGCAGCGCGTCGGCGGCGTCCTTGCCCGGCTCGTCCAGCACCCATTTGAGCGCCACCGACGCATCGATGACCACGCTCACCGGCTGTCGCGATCTTCACGGATCAGATCGGCGGACTCGCCAGAGATCCGGCCCTGGGTTTGCTCCCGAAGCCGCCCGGCCCGGGCCCGGAACGACGCGCGTCCGGCCTTCAAGGCGTTTTCCAGAATCGCCCGGTGCTCGGCCTCGGCGCTGCGCCCATGGCTGGCCGCCTGGCGCTTCAGCGCCTCCACCACGTCGCGGGGAACATCTCTGACCAGAAGCTGGGGCATGGGCGTATGCTATCATATGATAGCGTTGCGGGCAACGCCTTGGAGCCCGGCTAGGGTGACGAGCAAAGTAGACCCCTGCGCGCCGATTTGGATGACAAGCTGGCGGCCCGATATTAAGCTAGCTAAAGCTAGTTGAAGAGGATCGCCGCATGCAAGTCGGAGCCTTTGAGGCCAAGAACACACTCGGCGCCTTGCTGGACAGGGTCGAGCAGGGCGAGGAGATCGTCATCACCCGCCACGGCAAGGTCGTGGCGCGGCTTGCGCCTTGCGCGACCGTGGTTGATCGGGAGGCCGCCAAGGCCGCGCTCGCCCGCATCCGGGCTCGGGCGGGCGGGCTGGGCGCCGCGCCCGTCCCCTGGGAGGTCTTGAAGGCGGAACGGGACGCCGGACGGCGATGAGCCTGGTGCTCGACGGCTCGGCGACGCTGGCCTGGGTCTATGGCGACGAGACCACCGAAGCCGTCCGTGCGGTGTTCGAGGCTGTCGCGAATGGTGGGGCCTGGGTCCCCGCCCTGTGGCGGCTGGAGGTCGCCACCGTGCTGGAGATGGGCGTCCGGCGCAGCCGCCATGACGCCGCCTTTCGGGACGCCACCCTGACCGACCTGGCGCTGCTGCCGATACGGCTCGACCCCGAGACGGATCAGCACGCCTGGGGCGCGACGGCGCGGCTGGCGGCCCGTCACGGCCTGACGCTCTATGACGCCGCCTACCTGGAACTCGCCCGCCGGCGGGACCTTCCGCTCGCCACCCTGGACAAGGAGCTTCGCGCCGCCGCTCTCGCCGAGGGCGTCCCGCGCCTCGGGCTGGACGCCTGACGCGCGGGTAATCATCCCCCACCTCTGATCGTCACCCGCGGGCTTGTCCCGCGGGTCCATATCCGCTGTCGGTGGCGGGCGGGACGGTGGCGGTGGCGGGATCGGCTTGCGAGGCGGCGTACATGGGTCCTCGGGATAAGCCCCGAGGACGACGTTCATTGGCAGGTTTGGGTGGTTGCAAGTGTCACGGCAACCGCAGTCGTAACCGTTCAGCTCCCCCCAGCGGCGTTGGTGCGACGGATTGAATCGGCCTGTGTTTTTTGGTGGCGCTCGGCAGCCCGGCTTGATTCCCTCCATGCATGTCGCGCAAAGATCCAGTCGATCTGAAGTCTATGGACCGGGCGTTTTT
>CAXNKO010000194.1:0-4942 GCA_964202685.1 Caulobacterales bacterium | reverse complement strand
GGGTATAGGCGCGCAGGGCGTGCTGCACCCGGTTGCCCAGCTGGCCCAGCACGGTCTCGGGAATGTCCGCCGGATTCTGGGTGATGAAATAGACGCCCACCCCCTTGGAGCGGATCAACCGCACCACCTGCTCCACCTTCTGCAGCAGGCCCGTGGGCGCGTCGCGAAACAGCAGGTGGGCCTCGTCGAAGAAGAACACCAGCCGCGGCTTGGCCGGATCGCCCACCTCCGGCAGCTCCTCGAACAGCTCCGACAGCAGCCAGAGCAGGAAGGTGGCGTAGAGCTTGGGCGAATTGATCAATCGATCCGCGGCCAGCACATTCACATAGCCCTTGCCGCTCGAGTCCGTGCGCATCAGATCGGTGAGCGAGAGCGCCGGCTCCCCGAACAGGTTCGCGCCTCCCTGATTCTCCAGCACCAGCAGCTTGCGCTGGATGGTGGCCACGGTGGCCGGCGCGACGGCGCCGTACTGGGCGCCCAGATCCCTGGAGTTCTGGGAGGCGTAGGTTAGCGCCGACTGCAGGTCCTTGAGGTCCAGCAGCATCAGGCCCTCGGAGTCGGCGGCCTTGAACACCACGTTGAGCGCGCCCTCCTGGACGTCGTTCAGCTCCAGCATCCGCGCCAGCAGCACGGGGCCCATTTCGGAAATGGTGGCCCGGATCGGGTGACCTTTTTCGCCGAACAGGTCCCAGAACACCACCGGGGCGGCGGCGGGCCGCAACTCCAGCCCCATGGTCTTGGCCCGGGCCAGCATCTTTTCGTTGGGGGCGCCGATGGCCGCGACGCCGCAGAGGTCGCCCTTCACATCGGCGGCGAACACCGGCACGCCGGCGTCGGACAGACCCTGGGCCAACACCTGCAGGGTGACGGTCTTGCCGGTGCCGGTGGCGCCGGCCACCAGGCCGTGGCGGTTGGCCCGGTCCAGCCTCAGCACCTCGAAATGGTCGGAATAGCCGATCACGACCCCGTCTTCCGCCGCCATACTACGTCCTCCGCCACGTTGATCCGGCGAAGCTAGCCGCGCCCTCGACGCGCCGCCAGGGGGAGTCCAACATACGCGCCGCCAATCTGCGGCGAATCACTCGGATCCTGGACCACATGGCTGACGATCGGTCCTCGGCCATTTCGCGCAACGCCCTGGTGTTGCTGGCCGTCATCGCATCCTGCGCCGCCCTCTATTGGCTGAGGGGCATCGTCACCCCGCTGGCGCTGGCGGTGTTTCTGGCGGTGATGATTGACGGGTTCGCGCGGATGCTGCGGCGGCGTCTGCCCCGGCTTCGTCGCGGCGCGGAGCTACCGGTGGCGATCGTTCTCTCCATCGGCCTGTTCGGCGGCGCGGCCTTCGTGATCGCCGACAACGCCACCACCTTCGCCGGCCAGCTGGCGACCTACGGGCCTCGGCTGAACGGTCTCATCGCCCGCAGCGCCAGTATGCTCGGGCTTGAGGTCTCCCCCACGATCGACCAGCTGTTCATCCAGCTGGATCCGGCCCGCTACCTGGGCGACGTGGCGCGGATGCTGCAGAACTTCACCTCCAACGCCGTCTTCATCATGATCTATCTCGGCTTCATCATCGCCTCGCGGCGGGGGTTCGAGCGCAAGATCGTCGGCCTCTACCCCCAGCGCCATGAACGTCAGGAGGCGGTGGAGATCTTCCAGCGCGTTCGCGGCGGCGTTGAACAATATCTGTGGGTGCAAACCGTCACCGGCGTGGTCATCGCCGTGGCGTCCTGGATGGTCATGGCCGCCGTCGGGCTGGAGAATGCCCTGTTCTGGGCCTTCCTGATCTTCATCGCATCCTACATTCCGGTGGTCGGCGGCCTCATCGGCGTCATGGCGCCGCCGATTTTCGCCCTCGTCCAGTTCGACACCTTCTGGCAGGCGGCGGCGCTGCTCGGCGGGCTCTATGTCATCCAGTTCATCGTCGGCAACGTCGTGCTGCCGAGGATGCAGGGCCGCAGCCTCAACATCGACCCGGTGGCGGTGCTGCTCGCGCTGGCGTTCTGGGGCCTGATCTGGGGCGTCGCGGGCATGTTTCTTTCCACACCCTTGACGGTCATGATCATGGTGATTCTCGCGCAGTTCGAAGGAACGCGGTGGATCGCGGTGCTGCTGTCGGCCGACGGGGATCCGGACCGCGCCCGCGACGAGCCGCGGGTGGCTTGAAAACACCACGACCAGGGGGGTTAAAAGTGCCGAGGCGGTTCCTATCTATTGTCTGCTCGGGTCCGATTGGACCCACAGGATGCGCCCGCCCCTCTAGCCCGCGGGCGCCGCGAGCAAAGAGTGTTCCGCCGCCCCCCCACGGTGGAACATCGCGCCGCCGGATACTCTCCTCCGGCGGCGTTCTCGTACCGGGGGTCTGGCGATGAGCCGGGCCATTAAATTGGCCAAGACGGCGCTGGCCAAGCGCCTGGTGCAGGCGTTTCACGCGGAAATCGGCCCGGACCCCGCCGGTGAAGTGGCTCAGGCCTTCATTCATCAGGCGGTGGCGGACGCCGAGCCGGATGAGCCGCCGGAGCTGACCCCCGACGACCTGGCGCTCAACCTCGCCGATTTCTGGCGGTTTGGCGCCCGGCGGGCCGATCGCAAGCCAAAGATACGCATCGCCCCGGCATTGGGGGCGACCGGACTGGACCGTCTGGAGATCCTCCAGGACGACACCCCGTTCCTGGTCGACAGCGTCATGGGCGAAATCGCCGAACAGGGCCTAATGGTGCGCGCCATGTACCACCCGGTGGTCCAGGTCACCCGCGACCGGCGTGGCCAGCGCGGCGCACAGGGCGTCCAGCGCCGAGAATCGGCGATCCAGGTGATGGTCGAGACCCTGGGCGCGGATCGCGAGGCCGCCCTGATCGCCGGCTTGCAGGCCACCTTGGCCGACGCCCGCGCTTCGGTGGACGACTTCCAGGCGATGCTGACCCTGATGGGGACCACCATCGCCGAGCTGCGCATGGCCGGTCTGCCGGCGGCGGAACGTGACGAGGATATCGCCTTCCTCAGCTGGATGCAGGACGGCCACTTCGTATTCCTGGGCGCCCGGGTCTACGACTATCCCAAGCCCAGGGGCGGCAAGGTGTCCCCCCGGGCGGAGCTCTACAGGCCGCACCCGGGGCTGGGGGTGCTGCGCGACCCGGAGCGCAGCGTCCTGCGCCGCGCCAACGAGCCGGCGGTGCTGGCGGCGCGGATGAAGGACCGGCTGCGGAGCGAGCCGGCGCTGACGGTGGCCAAGTCCAATCTGCGCTCCCGGGTCCACCGCCGCGCCCACATGGATTACGTCGGCGTCAGGCGCTACGGGCCGGACGGCGCGCCGATCGGCGAGGTGCGCTTCGTGGGCCTGTTCGCCGCCGAGGCCTATGACCAGCCGGCCTCGATGACGCCGCTGCTGCGCGCCAAGCTCGCCCATGTGTTGGAAAAGGCCGCCGTCACCCCCGGCGGACACAATGAAAAACGCCTGCGCAACGTGCTGGAGAACCATCCGCGCGACGAGCTGTTCCAGATCTCCGAGAGCGAACTGCTCACCCAGGCGCTCGGCGTCCTGCACCTTTACGACCGGCCGCGGGTGCGGCTGTTCGAACGCCGCGACCCCTTCGACCGCTTCGCCTCGCTGCTGTTCTTCGCGCCGCGGGACCGGTTCAGCTCCGACCTGCAGGACCGGGTCGGCGCCATCCTGGCCGAGGCCTATGGCGGGCGGGTGTCGGCGGCCTATCCGAGCTTCGGCGAGGGGCCCCTGGCCAGGGCGCACTTCATCATCGGCTTCACCCCTCAGGCGCACCTGAACCCGAACCTGCCTGCCCTCGAGGCCGCGGTGGCCGAGGCCGCGCGCACCTGGGAGGATCGCTTCGAGGCGGCCGTCCGCGGTCGCGGCGGCGCCCCTGGGGTGGTGGCGGGGACGATCGCCCGCTACGAAAATGCGTTCCGGGCCGGCTATCGCGACCGCTACGACGCCGCCGAGGCCCTGGCGGACATCGCCGTGATCGAGGCGTTGGCTGCGGACGAACCGGTGCGGACCCGCGCGTTCCGTCTGTGGAACGACCCCGCCACCCGGTTCCGCTTCAAGCTCTATCGGCCCGGCGGGCCCGCCTTGCTGGCCGACGTGCTGCCGATCCTGGAGAACATGGGGCTGAAGGCCCTGGGCGAGCAGGGCTTCCCGGTGCAGCCGGCGGGCGGCGCGCCGGTCTGGGTGCATGACTTCGAGATCGAGGACGCGCGCGGCGAGCGCCTGGTGTTCGACGAGGTCAAAATGGCCTTCGAGGACGCCGTCGCCGCGGTCTGGAGCGGCCGGGCCGAGAGCGACGGTTTCAACCGCCTGGTGCTGGAGCTTTCGATCTCCTGGCGCGATGCGGCGCTGATCCGGGCCATCGCGCGGCATCGTCAGCAGTCGGGGCTCGATCCCAGCCAGCGGGTGCAGGAACAGGCCCTGTCCGACCATCCGGGCGTCGCGCGCCTGATCCTCGACCTGTTCCGCACCAAGTTCGATCCGGCCATAGACGTCGGTCTCGAACAGCGGCGCATCCAGGCCGAGGCGGTGATGGCCGAGATCACCGAGGCCTTGCAGCTGGTGGAAAGTCTCGACCATGACCGGGCCCTGCGGCGCATGGCGCTGCTGGTGGGCGCGATCCTGCGGACCAACTACTACCAACGCGACGCCGCCGGCCAACCCAAGTCCTACATCAGCTTCAAGGTGGCCAGCGACCAGGTCGCCGACCTGCCGGCGCCCAAGCCCTACCGCGAGATCTTCGTCTCCGCCGGCGAGGTGGAAGGTGTGCACCTGCGCTTCGGCCCCGTGGCCCGGGGCGGCCTGCGCTGGTCGGATCGGCGCGATGATTTCCGCACCGAGGTGCTGGGGCTGGTGAAGGCCCAGCAGGTGAAGAACGCGGTCATCGTGCCGGTGGGTTCCAAGGGCGGATTCTATCCGAAAATGCTGCCCAAGACCGGTCCC
>CAXNKO010000193.1:0-4947 GCA_964202685.1 Caulobacterales bacterium | reverse complement strand
TCAGCCTCGCGGTCCTGGCCCTGTGGATGGCCTTCGCGCCGGCCATGGCGGCGCCCAAGTTCGCGC
Organism: Caulobacterales bacterium; assembly: GCA_964202685.1. Taxonomy (GTDB): domain Bacteria; phylum Pseudomonadota; class Alphaproteobacteria; order Caulobacterales; family Caulobacteraceae; genus Phenylobacterium. Next base: position 4,881 of record CAXNKO010000193.1, on the reverse strand, counting down.
CGCTCAGCGGCCGGGTGGTGGATGGGGCCAATTTGCTGTCGCCGGACGCCGAGGCGCGGCTGACCCAGTCCCTGGCCGCGCTGGAGGCGTCCACCACCCGCCAGCTGGTGGTGGCCACGGTCCCCGACTTGCAGGGCTATGAGATCGAGGACTTCGGCTACCAGCTGCTGCGCAGCTGGGGCGTCGGCCAGAAGGACGCCGACAATGGCGTCATCCTGCTGGTGGCGCCGGCCGAGCGCAAGGTGCGCATCGAGGTGGGTTACGGCCTGGAGCCCCTGCTCACCGACGCGCTGTCCAATGTCATCCTGCAGGAGCGGGTGCTGCCCCGGTTCAAGACCGGCGACATGGAGGCCGGGATCGTCTCGGGGGCCGAGGCGATCGTCGAGCAGCTGCAACTGCCCGAGGACGAGGCCAAGGCGCGGGTCGCCCAGGCCGCGGCGCCTAGCGGCGACTCGTTTCCGTCAATCCTCGTCACCATCTTCGTGATCTTCTTCATCCTCAGCCGCATCCTGGGCGGTGGCGGTGGCGGTGGCGCCTTGTGGTTGCTGCCGTTGCTGCTGTCCGGTGGCCGGGGGCGCGGCGGCGGCTGGGGCGGCGGCGGCGGGGGTTTCTCCGGCGGCGGCGGCTCCGGCGGCGGCGGCGGGGCCTCGGGGAGCTGGTGAGATGATGACGCCGGAACAACGTCATGCGGTGGAGGCGGCGGTGACGGCCGCGGAGCGCAACACCCGCGGCGAAATCTATTGCGTCGTGGCCGACGCCTCGTCCGACTACCGCGAGGTGGGACTGGCCTGGGCGGCCGGGGTGGCGCTGGCGGCCCCGGCGCTATTGCTGCTGGGCGGCATGCAGGTGACGGTCCCGAACCTGCTGGGCGGCTGGTCGGCGGCCCAGGCGGGGGATCTGGCCAAGACCGCCGCGCGCCAGGCGCTCGTCGGCGCCATCGCGTTGCAGGCCCTGCTGTTCGTGGCCGTGGCGCTGCTGGCCGCGTTCAGGCCGGTGCGCCGGGTGCTGACCCCCAAGAGCCTGAAGCGCCAGCGGGTGCGCGAGCGGGCGCGGGCGCAGTTCCTGAGCAAGGGCCTGCACGCCACCCGGGAGCGGACCGGGGTGCTGATCTATGTCTCTCTCGAGGAGCATCTGGCCGAGATCATCGCCGATGAGGGCGTCGCCAGCCGGGTGACGCCGGCGGTGTGGGAACAGGCCATGGCCGCCCTGACAGCCGGCATGAAGCGCGGCGATCCGGCCGCGGGCTTCACCGCCGCCATCGCCCTGTGCGGCGCGGTGCTGGCCGAGCATTTCCCCCCCGGCGGCGACAACCCGGATGAACTGTCCAACGCCCTGGTGGAGCTGCCGGGCTGACCGCTAGACCCTGTCCCGTCTGGCTTGAATCAAGCCAGACGGGATGAACAGGGTCGCCAATTCAGCGGCCGCGGGCGGACGCGTGCGGGCCGGACTGGCCACGGGCCAAGTCATAGAGCGCCAGGGCGGGCCGGGCCATCGCGCCGGTCAGGCCAGGGCCCAGGCCGCGGCGCAGCAGGGCCGCGGCCTCGATGGCGGGGTGGGAAGGACCCAGCCGGTTGTAGGCGGCCCGCGCGGCGTCGAACTCCGCCAGGCTCAGGGCGGCGCAGCCCATGGCGGCGTGGCGCCACATGCTGGTCAGCGCCCGGACCTGGCTGGGCGACAAGGGTCCGCGCCCGCGCCAGATCGCCTCAATCTCGCCGTTGTTGCGACAGCAGCCGCGGATGAACCTGGGATGGTCGGAGCGCGAGGTGCTGTCTGGACGGATCCTGTAATGGGCGCCGACTCCGGGGCAGCGCCGGAACCGGCCGCCGGCCGCGGCGGCGTCGAACAGCAGCCGCGCATCCTCCACCATGTCCAGGGCCGACTTGAATCCCCCCAGCCTCAGCAGGAACGCGCGCCTGTGCAGCAAGGCCACCGAGGGCGCCCAGAAGGCGGCGGTGGCGCAGACCGCCTCCAGGTCGGCGATGTCGGCGGGATCGGGCAGCACGTGGACCGGACCGGGCCTGATCTCGCCAGGCCCGGTCTCCACCAGATCCCGCCAGTCGCCATAGACGATGTCCGCCGCCGCCCGCTCGGCGACGCCGGCCCGGGACTCAAGGGCGCCTGGCAGCAGCAGGTCGTCATGGTCGAGGAACTGCAGGTAACGGCCGCGGGCCATTTCGACGCCGGTGTTGCGCGCGGCGCTGACCCCGCGGTTGGGCCCGAACACGCTGCGCACCCGCTCGCCATAGCCGCGAATGATCTCGGCGCTGGCGTCCCGCGAACCGTCGTCGATGACGATCACCTCGCGCGGCAGGTCCTGGGCCAGGGCGCTGTCGATCGCCTCACGGAGGGTGCGTGCGCCGTTGAAGCAGGGAATGATGACGCTGACGACGACTTCGCTCAGTTCAGCCTCCCGAATCGGCGCGGCCCCGGCCGGCGCATGCCGCCCTCTGTCATGGGGCGGTGGTCAGGGCCAGAAAGTCCAGGGCGTCGCCGATGGGAATGAACAGGTTGAGGCCCCGCTGCCCGTCGTCGGGGGCGAACTTGATCACCGTGACGCCGATCACCCGGCCCTTGTCGTCCAGCAGCGGCCCGCCGCTGTTGCCATGATCGACGCCCACGTCGCTCTGGATGAAGGCGAAGCCGTCGAGGATGCGGTTGGCCGAGACGATGCCCTTGGTGACGGTGTTCTGCAGCTTTTCGTCCAGGGGGGTGCCGATGGCGAACACCGCCTCGCCCACCGTGGCCGCGCCGCGCCGCAGCGCCAGCGGCTGGCGGCCGCGGCCCTGGGCCTTGACCAGGGCCACGTCGCGGCGCTTGTCGATGCGCACCACCTCGCCGGTGGTCTCCAGCCCATCCGACCAGCGCACCCGCACGGTCTTGGCCGCGCCCACCACATGCTGGTTGGTGATCAGATAGCCGTCGTCGGAGACCAGAAAGCCGCTGCCCCAGCCGCTGCCGGTGAAGATCGCCACCACCGAGCCGGCCACGTCACTGATCGGCCGGCTGGCGGCGGGCCTGGCCGCCACGGCCAGGGTGATGGGGGTGTTGGCGGTGGGTGTGCTCGGCAGAGGATCAGCGTCGGCCAGAACGATCTTGCGAAACGCCTCATCCGCCAGTAGCGCGCGGATGTTCTGGCGGACGGCCCCGAAGAAGGAGCCTGTGATATCCATGGATGCGCCAATCTTTCGGTCATCACCACCTGATGTCGAGACCGTTGCTAATAGTTCTCGCCGGGCGGGATCAAAAACCTGCCATTCAGTACGGACCAAAGTTGTCACTTGATTAGGAGCAATGTAAGCAACGCACAAATATGATTTGATATCATTAATTTTCAAACCAATAACTATTTCCGCATTGTTATCATCAGAAAACATACCTTCTGTTGAAGATGATACTAATTTCGAGGTTGACAGTTCTTCATTAAATATTGCGGATATTCTATCAATTTTTATGTCTGATTGACTTGCCTCCCATTTGTATTCATCTCTGTTAATTGGACATGGCGTAATTCCAAAATGGCGCCAAACTTCCCCATCCTTCATTTCGATCACCGCTCGGGCGAGTTTCACGCGTCGGATTTTTGCGTCGAGTGGCGGCGGCGTAACCTGTACGGGCGGGGGAACAACCGGCTTCGGCATCGCCGCCGCGCCCCCGGCCAGAACCGACGCCGCCAGGAAGATCGCCGCTGTCGCCCGCATGGAATGCCCCCCGGAAAACCCGGGTTCCGCCCCAGGCGCTCGATCGTTCTTGGTTTGTGCCTGAATTCCTACAATCTCAACGGGCAAGAGTCCAGACCGCCGTCTGCTTGACCGCCGAATCTTCCAGCTCCCGCGTTGTCGCCACCTGGTATTCGGCCAGTTTCACCAGGCCGGTGCGGGGGAAGTAGCTGCGGCCCGGGTCGCCGATCAGCACCGTGGTCCCCGCCGCCGGGGCCAGGGCCAGCCAGGCCATCACCCGCGCCGCCAGCGGCTTTTCGTAGCAGATGTCGGCCGCCAGCAGCACGTCGACGGCTGGCGGCGCCGCGTCCAGCAGATCGACGTCGGTGGTCTCCACCGCCACCCCGTTGGCCGCCGCGTTCAGCGCCGCGGCCTCGGCGCAGAAGCCGTCGATGTCGGCGCACAGCACATGGGCCGCGCCGGCCCGGGCCGCGGCGATGCCGACGATCCCCGACCCGGAGGCGAAGTCCAGCACCCGCCTGCCCGCCACCAGCTCGGGCCGGTCGAGCACATAGCGGGCCAGGGCCTGGCCCCCCGCCCAGGCGAAGGCCCAGAACGGCGGCGGCAGGCCAAGCTCGGCCAGGGCCTCCTCGGTGAGCCGCCAGATCGGGGTGACCTCGTCGGCCAGGTGCAGGTAAAGCTCCGGCGTGTGCGGCGGCGCCTGCAGGCGGGTGTTGGCCAGGATGAAGCCGCGCCGGTCGAGGATCATGCCGCCCCGGCCACACAGGCGGCGAACACCATCAGTCCCGTCCAGGCGTTGGCCTTGAACAGGGCCAGCGCGCCGGCGGGATCGTCGATGCGCACCCGCCCCGCCTGCCAGGCCAGGTGCAGGGCCGCGCCGGCCGCCGGGAGCAGGAACCAGACGCTGAGCCCCGCCGCCCACGCCGCCGCCAGCAGCAATCCGACGCTGAGCCCATAGAACCCGGCCACCGCCCGGGGCGCCGCGGCCCCCAGCCGCCGGGCCGAGGACTTCACCCCGGCCAGGGCGTCGTCCTCCAGGTCCTGGATGGCGTAGATGGTGTCATAGCCGAGCGTCCAGAACAGCCCCGCCCCATAGAGCAGCAGCGCCGCGATCCCCACCGTCCCCGTCGCCGCTGCAAAGCCCAGCAGCGCGCCCCAGTTGAAGGTCAGCCCCAGCCAGGCCTGCGGCCACCAGGTTATTCGC
>CAXNKO010000192.1:0-4950 GCA_964202685.1 Caulobacterales bacterium | reverse complement strand
GGGCGTCGCCGAGGCGGGGCGCGCGCCGCCGCCGGTGTTCGTCTACACCACCGCGGCGATCGTCGACGACGTGGAGCGGATCGCCAAGCAGTTCAAACCCTATTGCATCCGCATCGCCGAGCTCGAAGGCCCCGGCGTATTCGAGGAAGCGGGGGTCGCGCCGCCGCGAGTCGGCGACCATGTGATGGGGGCCAAGGGCGACCTGGGCCACTCCGCCGACGTCGCCGCCACCGCCGCGGAGATCGACCACCTGGTCAGCGACGAGGCGGCGCTGTGGTTCGTGCGCAACTGCACCCTGGTGGGCACGGAAGCCGAGGTCGCCGCCCACCTGACCCGGTTCCGCGACCTGGGCGTGGCCGGGGTGACCATGACCCAGACCGCCGGCAACCGCCTGCCCGACCGGCTGATCGAGACCCTGGGGCCGCTGACCCGACCGTTCGCCGCCGGCGATTGAGGCGCGAACGCACAAATGTGCGGTTTAACCCCACGCGCAGTTATTCGACCGGAATTGACGTAGGCCCGCGGCTCAGGCGGCCCGGCGCAGCGCCGGCAGAACCTCGGCGGCCACCAGGTCGAGGCATTGCTGGGCCAGATCGGGATCCATGCCGCCCATGGTGGGCTTGAGCGACAGGCCGCCGGCGCGGATGGCGAACTCCACGGCCTGCTCGGGAGTGAGCACCCGGTAGAGACCGGAGGCGCGCAGGGTGTCCGCGTCGATCACCGCCGGATAGGGATACTGCGGGTCGCCCTTGGCCCAGGCGGCGTAGTCGTTGGATTCGTGCAGGGCGTGAGGGGCGATCCGCGCCCAGTCGCGGTCAGGGTCACGGCTGACGTGGACAAACATGGCGCCCTCGCGCTGAACCATCGGCGGCGGCGCGGGCTTGCCCAGCCGGATCAGTTCCTCGCGGTAGACGTCGAAATAGCGGGGCACGAAGGGGGCGAAGCCGTCGGCGATGCGGGCCGCGCGCCGGGCGGCGGCCTCCGAGGTTCCCCCCAGGGTGATCTTCGGGCCGCCGGGCTGGGCGGGCTTGGGCAGGATGCGCACGGTGCGGCCCTGATATTCGAACGGCTCGCCGGTCCAGGCCTGCTTCAGGGTGAGGATCGCGGTCTCCATGCGCGAGGGGCGTTTTTTGAAGTCGAGACCGAACTGGGCGTACTCCTCCTCGCGGTAGCCGGCGCCGACGGCCAGAGACAGCCGCCCGCCGCTGACCAGGTCGAGCACCGCCAGGTCTTCCGCGGCTCGGAGCGGGTCATAGAGCGGCAGCAGCATCAGCGAGATGCCGATCCCCACCGTCTTGGTTCGCCCCGCCGCCGCCGCCGCAGTGACGATGGGCGACGGCAGGTAGCCGTCGGTGGAGGCGTGGTGCTCCATGAAGGAGACACGGTTGAATCCATTGGCGTCGGCCCAGGCGCACTGGTCGAGCATCGCCTGGTAGAGCCGCTCGGCCGAGGCGCCGAAGGCCGGCGCGCGCATGTCATAGGCCAGGGTGAGCGGGATCATTGGTCAGCTTTCGGCCGGGCCGCTTCCCAGGCCTCGCGGGTGGTGATGTGCTCCTCGACGATGCGGGTGGTGATGGAGCCGCGGTCCATGAACCGCGCCTCATCCGCCGCGATCAGCGGCTTGAGCGTGTTGGCGATCAGCTCCGCCGTGGCCTTGGCCGCCGCCTTGTCCTCGAACCAGCATTCGGTGACGCAGTCGAAGGGCGGCTCGCCCTCCCCCTTCGCCGGGCGGATGTAGTTGCGGGCGTGCTTGCGCATCAGCGGCAGATTGTTCAGCGAAAGCGGGACGTGGGCGGTCTCGTAGTGGTGCTTGAATTGCTCCAGGGTCAGGTCCGGCCGGCGCTTGATGAAGATCATGAGTTTGAACATGGCGCGATGGTCGCCCACTGGCCCCAGCCGTCAAGCCGAAACGGCGCCCCAGATACGACAAAGGCCCGGATCGGGGACCCGGGCCTTCGAAGTCGTGGGGGTCGCGAAGGCCTCAGCCGGCGTCGAAGCCGCCCTGGACGGGGCCGGAGTCCTTGCCCTTTTCGGCCGGGTCACGGTCGACGAATTCGATCACCGCCATGGCGGCGTCGTCGCCGTAGCGAAAGCCGGCCTTGAGCACCCGGGTATAGCCGCCGCGGCGTTCGGCGTAGCGGGGCCCGATGACCGCGAACAGCTTGGAGACCTGGTCGCGGTCGCGGACCTGGGCGATGGCCTGGCGGCGCGCGTGCAGGTCGCCGCGCTTGGCCAGGGTCACCAGCTTTTCCACCACGGGGCGCAGTTCCTTGGCCTTGGGCAGGGTGGTGACGATCTGCTCATGCTTGATCAAGCTTGCCGCCATGTTGGCGAAAAGCGCGGTTCGGTGGGCGCTGGTGCGGCCCAGTTTGCGGCGCGCGTAACCGTGGCGCATGGCGATATCTCCTGTGTGCGGGGCGTCTCACGACGCTCCGCGAAAAATCACATCTGGTCTTCGAACTTCTTGGCCAGATCTTCGATGTTTTCCGGCGGCCAGTTGGGCACGTCCATGCCCAGGTGGAGCGCCATTCCGGCCAGAACTTCCTTGATCTCGTTCAACGACTTGCGGCCGAAATTGGGAGTCCGCAGCATCTCGGCTTCGGTCTTCTGGATCAGGTCGCCGATGTAGACGATATTGTCGTTCTTCAGGCAGTTGGCCGAGCGGACCGACAGCTCCAGTTCGTCGACCTTCTTGAGCAGGGCCGGATTGAACGGCAGCTCGGGCTTGGCCTCGCCTTCGACCTTCTTCTTCGGCTCTTCGAAGGTGATGAAGATCTGCAGCTGGTCCTGGAGGATGCGGGCCGCATAGGCCACGGCGTCCACCGGCGACACCGCGCCATTGGTCTCCACCTCGATGATAAGCTTGTCGTAGTCGAGGCTCTGGCCCTGGCGGGTGGGCTCGACGCGGTAGGCGACGCGCTTGACCGGGGAATAGAGGGCGTCGACGGCGATCAGGCCGATGGGGGCGTCCTCGGGACGGTTCATCTCGGCCGGCACATAGCCCTTGCCGGTCATCACGGTGAACTCCATGCGCACGGTCGCGCCCTCATCGAGGGTGCAGAGCACATGGTCGCCGTTGAGAATCTCGATGTCGGCGGGCGCATCGATCTGGCTGGCGGTCACGGGACCGGGGCCGGTGGCCTTCAGCGTCATGCGCTTGGGGCCCTCGGCGTGCATGCGCACGGCCAGCTGCTTGATGTTGAGCACCACATCGACCACGTCTTCCAGCACGCCTTCCAGCGAGGAGAATTCATGCACGACGCCGTCGATCTGGACGGCGATCACCGCCGCGCCTTGCAGCGACGACAGCAGCACCCGACGCAGGCTGTTGCCCAGGGTGACGCCGAAGCCGCGCTCCAGCGGCTCCGCCACCAGACGGGCCTTGCGCGTGGCGTCAGCGCCTAGCTCGATCAGCGGCTTCTCGGGCCGGATGAGCTCGTTCCAGTTTCTTTCAATCACAGAGTGGTGTCCCTTGGAACGCAGGATCGCCGGCTGCCAACGCAGGCCGACGAAGGGAGGTGCGGCGTATTCTACTCAGACGCGCCGACGCTTAGGCGGCCGGCAGCCGTTGTGCGGAATCGGTGTCACATCGCGGATGGTGGTGATGGTCATGCCAACGGACTGCAACGCGCGCAGGGCCGATTCGCGCCCGGATCCGGGGCCCGAAACACTGACTTCCAGTGTCCGCACGCCGTGCTCGGCGGCCTTGCGCCCCGCGTCCTCGGCCGCCATCTGGGCGGCGTAGGGCGTGGACTTGCGCGAACCCTTGAAGCCCATCGCGCCGGCGGAGGACCAGGAGATGGTGTTCCCCTGGGCGTCGGTGATGGTGATCATGGTGTTGTTGAACGAGGCGTTCACGTGCGCCACGCCGGAGGTGATGTTCTTGCGCTCGCGACGTTTGACGCGCGCCGGTTCCTTGGCCATCGGACTTGACGCTCTCTACTTTTTCTTGCCGGCGATCGGCTTGGCGGGGCCCTTGCGGGTCCGGGCGTTGGTGTGGGTGCGCTGACCCCGCACCGGCAGGCCCTTGCGGTGACGCAGGCCCCGGTAGCAGGCCAGGTCCATCAATCGCTTGATGTTGACCGCGGTCTCACGGCGCAGATCGCCCTCGACCGAATAGTCCCGGTCAATGGTTTCGCGAATTTGCAGCACCTCGGCGTCGGTGAGCTGATTGACCCGGCGGGCGTCGTCGATGCCCACCTTGCTGACAATCTCGCCCGCCTTGGCCTTGCCAATGCCGTGGATGTACTGGAGCGCGATCACGACGCGCTTGTTGGTCGGTATGTTGACGCCTGCGATGCGGGCCACTGGGGATCTCTCCTGGTCACGCAGAGAAGCGCGAAGGGCGCCCCGGCCATGCCTTGATAGGCTACGACCGGCGCGTCTTTCGCGCCCTTTCGCGGAAGCGACCCGTTATAGGGATCGGCGCGCTCCCGTCAATGCGCTATGCGATGAATTCTTAATCCTCCGCGGTGGGTTCCGGCCCTATCCGGTCGCCGCCTCGAAAGCTGTCAGCGTGGCGCGGCGAGAGCCTGATCGATTCCCTGCGCCACGGCGTCAATTGAGCCCATCCCGTCCACCTCTATCAGCTTCTTCTGGTCGCGGTAGTAGGGCAGCAGCGGTGCGGTCTGGTCGTTGTAGGCGGCCAGCCGCACCTTGAAACTCTCGGGGTTGTCGTCCGCGCGGCCGGATTCGGCGAATCGGCCGGCGATACGTTCCACCAGGGCGGCGTCGTCCACCTTCAGGCGCACCACCAGATCGATGCGGGAGCCTCGCCCCGCCGGCATGGCGGCCAGCGCCTGGGCCTGGGCGAGGGTGCGCGGGAAGCCGTCGAAGATGGCCCCGCCGGCGGCCTCAGCCTCAGCCAGGCGCTCCTCGATCAGGGCGATGACGATGTCGTCGGAGACCAGGCCGCCCTCGGCCATGATGCCCGCGACCTGCTTGCCCAAG
>CAXNKO010000191.1:0-4958 GCA_964202685.1 Caulobacterales bacterium | reverse complement strand
CTGGGAGGACGGTCTCCTGCACGGCAAGACCCTGCCGGACCGTGTCGACGCCGCCATCGCCATCAAGCAATCCCTGAATGAGGTCATCGCCGAACGCAGGCTGCGCCCTACCGGCGACCTGGTCAGTTTCGCGGTCACCAGCAAGGTCGATGGCCGCCCCCTGGACGACGAGGAGATCATGGGCATCTGCTACCTGCTGTTCGTCGCCGGCCTGGACACCGTGGCCTCCACGCTGGGCTTCGTGTTCAAGCATCTGGCCGAGGATCAGGCCAACCAGCAATTGCTGCGCGACGAGCCCAAGCTCCGGCCCGCCGCCATCGAGGAATGCCTGCGGGCGTTTTCCGCCACCACCTCGCACCGGCTGCTGACCCGCGACATCGACTTCCACGGCGCGCCGATGAAGGCCGGCGACCGGGTGACCATCTGTTGGGCCCTTTCGGGTCTCGACGCGCGAGAGTTCCCCGACCCGCGCAAGATCGATTTCCGCCGCGAAACCATTCGCCACACCACCTTCGCCGTCGGCCCCCACCGCTGCATCGGCTCGCATCTGGCGCGGCGCGAGCTGAAGATCGCCCTGGATCTGGTGCTGGAGCATATCCCGACCTTCCGCATCGCGCCCGGCGAGCGGGCGATCACCCACGCCACCGGGGTGTTCGGCGTCGACTATTTGCCCCTGGCCTGGGACTGATCGGCGCGGTTCCGACGCCTGCCGATGCGGGTCCGATAGGCCGCGGGTCAAGCCGCGAGGATGCTGGCGGGCCCGTTCAGGGCTCCGCGATCAACATGGCGATGGCCGCGCCCAGCGCCATGTCCTCCAGGTGGCCGAACTTGTGAACCCGCAATCGCCCCGCCCGGTCGATGAGCAGGGTGGTGGGCGTGCCCTGCATGCCATAGGCGCGCATGGTCTGGGGGATCGGGTCGTCCGCGGCGTGGGCGTCGATCGCCACCGGAAACCCGATCCGGTACTCGTGCAGGAAGGCCTTCAGCGGCGCCGGGCCGCCTTGCGCCTCGTGGTGCTCGAAGACGGTGTGCAGGCCGATCACCGCCAGGTCCGCTTCCGCAAACGCCGCCCGGGCGCGCTTGGCCTGGGGCAGGCCGTCGCTGACGCAACCCGGGCACAGCATCTGGAACGCGATGCCCAACACCACCCGCCCGCGCAGGGCCTGCAGGGACATGGGCTCAGGCGTGTTCAGCCATTGGGCGGTTGTCCAGTCCGGCGCAGGACCCGGTTCGCTCATCACTTGATCCTCCTTTGAGCCGCGGGTTCCACCGCGGGGCGCCCGGCGCTCACGGGCAGGTCGGCGTCACCTCGCTGCCGTCGCGCCTTAGCTGCGCGAGGGTGGGGACCCGGCCGGAGAGATCGAGGCTGACGTTGTAGAACGAATTGGCGTTGGCGGTGGGGGCCATGCGGTCATAGAGGCCGAGGCCGAACGGCGCGCGGCCCGGAAGGATTACCCGGTAGGTCTTCGCGGCCTCGCCTACCCCCAGCATCGTGCAGCCGATCATCCGCACCTCGGCGCCGCGGCCGCCCAGGGCGGCCAGCACGTCATAGGGAATCGGCTCCCCCGCTGCGCCCCAGTAGAAGTTGAGGCCGGGCTTGCGTTCCAGCTGGACGTCCAGCTTGCCCAGCCGTCCCTGCGCCGCCAGGGTCCCCTGGGGCCGGGCCGCCCAGCGGACCATGGGCAGACGCGCTGGCAAGGTGCGCACATCCGCCGGTCCGGCGGTCTGGGGCGCCGCGGCGAGGATGGCGTCGGCCATCGGTCCGGCGGCGACCACCCTGTCCCAGTTCTGTTTGCATTCGTCCGCCGCCCAGCCCTTCGCGCGCGGATTGGCCGCCACCATCTCGCGCACGCAGCGGGCGGTGAAGGCGGCTTGCTCACCGCCGGCCGCAGGCTTGGCCGGCTGCGCGCTGGCGGGCAGGGCGCATAGGGTCAGGATGAGGGTGATGCGGCGGAGCACGGTGGCCTCCATCGTCCGAGGATGTCCCACGCCGAGCCTCGCGCCGAACGGGCCGCGTGGCAATGCCCGTCAGGCCGTCGCCAGCTCGGCGGCCAGTTCATAGGCTTCGGGCCGGGAGGCCTGGATCCGCAGGGTGGTGAAGCCGCAGTCGCGCCAGGCCGCGAACCGCTCCTTGATCCGCTCCGGCGAGCCGATTAGCATCTCCTCATCGACATATTCGTCCGGCACTGCCGCGGCGGCCTCCTCGCGGTGGCCGGCCAGGAACAGTTCGTGGATGCGATCGGCCTCGGCCTGGAAGCCGCGCCGGACGAAGGCGTCCTTGTGGAAGTTCATCTCCTTGGCCCCGAAGCCGCCGGCGTAGAGGGCGATGCCGCGCTTGGCCTTGGCCATGGTGGCCTTGACGTCGCTGGAGATGCTGATGGTGACACTGCCCAGGACCTCCAGGTCCTCGAGCCGCTTGCCGTCCGTGCGCCGGGCCACGCCCTCGGCCAGCAGGGCGCGGACAGCCGCCATCAGCCGCGGCACTGTGTGCATGGTCACCAGGCCGTCGGCCACCTCGCCGGTCATCCGGGTGTTGAGCGCGGTCTCGGCGCCGATCAGCACCGGGATCGGCGCCAGCGGCCTGAAGGCGTTCTTCAGCGGCTTGCCCAGGCCCACCGAGCCTGGCCCCCTGTAGGGCAGTTGAATCTCCTTGCCCTCGTGGGTGACCACCTGGCCGCTCCAGATCTTCTTCATGATCGCCACATTGTCGCGCAGGCGATAGTTGGGCTTGCCCCACGGCCGGCCGTGCCAGCCCTCCACCACCTGCGGCCCGGAGGTGCCGATCCCCAGCATCACCCGGCCACCGCCGGCCAGGGCGTCGATGGTCTGGGCGATCATGGCGGTCATCGCCGGCGTGCGCCCATCCACATGGGCAATGCCGGTGCCCAGGCGGATCTTCTTGGTCAGCGCGGCCACATAGGCCAGCGGCGACAGGGCGTCGGTCCCCCAGGTCTCGGCGGTCCACACCGAGTCGTAGCCCAGCGCCTCGGCCCTGAGGATGCGGGCAATGTCGATCTGGCCGGTTCTCGGGTCCATGCCCAGGCCAATGGCGAGTTTCATGGGTGGTTCCTCATTTCCGTGGCTGGCCAAAGAGCTCGGCGATGTCCGCCATCGGGCGAAACAGTCTAAGCGGTTGATCGGGAAACGTCAGGAAGCTTTCCCGCGCATAGAAGCGCCGCGCGGCTTCGTCCTTGGCGTCGACCACCACGGCGAAGGCGGCGATCTCACTGCGATGGGTGCGGAACAGGGCGTCCGCCAGCAGGAAGCGCCCGTAGCCCTGGCCCCGTAGGCGGTGGTCCACCGCCAGCCGACCCAGCAGGACGGCGGGGACCAGCGGGTAGCGCGCCAGCCGCTTCACCGTGGCCGCGGGGAGCGCGCTGAGGTTCACCGCGGTCGCTGAGAGCGTGTAGTAGCCGCCAATGTCTCCGCTCGGCGCGACAAGGACAAACGTCGCCGCGATGTTGCGGCGGGCGTCCTGTCCGGCCTAGGTCCACAAGTAGCGATCAAGCGGTTCGACCCCGCTCCGGAACGACTTGCGGTCGTGCTGTGGTCCCAACCCCTCGACGCGCAGGCGTTCAACAGCCGGCCCTGCCAACGCTCTAGGCGCCGGTCACATCGCGGTACCGCCGCACGGTGTCGCGCAGTCGGTCGTTGACCGGCTGCGGGGCGAGCAGCGCGGCGACAAACGCCTGGCTGTCGCGGACGGACAGGTCCATCCGGCCATGCGCTTCGATCGCCTGGCGTGCGGCCTCCTGCACGCTGGTCAGGATGAAGTCCGTCACCGTCCGCCCCTGCAGGGCGGCGGCATGCTCGACCAGTCGCTTCTGTTCCGCGGTCACGCGCGCCTCAAGGCGCTCAGCGCGCCCGCGCACCGGTTTCGCCGCATCACCGGCCATTGGCGCCTCCTGACGAAAACTGTACGGCCAAGGGCCGGCTCCTTCAAGATGGCTGCATGTTCGACTGTTGGGGTTTGGGAGCGTTGGTGACCTGAGCGCCCGTCGCCCGCGCCAGCTTGGCGGAACCTGTCCGCAACTTCACTTGCGCTGGCCGTCATTCCGCCCGAAATCTCCGCCAAGCCCGCGCTGCCTGCGCGTCCCAACGGAGACCCCATGCGCGATCATCGCGTCCTGATCCCGGCCCTGGCCCTGCTGGCCGCCTGTTCTCAGCCCGTCAACGACAGCCAGGCCCAGCCGGCCCTGGCTCAGCCGACCCGCGCGGTCCCCGCCAGCGCGCTGTCGATGAAGCAGTCCTTCGCCCCGGTGGTGAAGAAGGCCGCGCCGGCGGTGGTCAACATCTCCTCCAAGCGCCTGGTGCGCCAGCAGGTCGATCCCTTCTGGCAGATGTTCGGCATGGGCGCGCCCCGCGAGCGGATCGAGGGCTCCCTGGGCTCCGGGGTGATCGTGCGCGCCGACGGGGTGATCGTCACCAACCACCATGTGGTGGAGGGCGGCCAGGAGATCACCGTGGCGCTCTCCGACCGGCGCGAATTCCCGGCCCGCATCCTGCTGGCCGACCCGCGCACCGACCTGGCGGTGCTGAAGATCGACGTGGGCGCCGAGCGCCTGCCGGTGCTGCCCATCGACGACAGCGGCGAGGCCCAGGTGGGCGATCTGGTGCTGGCCATCGGCGATCCCTTCGGCGTTGGCCAGACGGTGACCAACGGCATCATCTCGGCGCTCAACCGCACCGCCGATCCCAGCGGGGAGGCGGCCTCCAGCTACATCCAGACCGATGCGGCGATCAATCCGGGCAACTCCGGCGGCGCGCTGGTGGATATGGACGGCGACCTGATCGGGGTGAACAGGTTCATCGTCTCCCGCTCGGGGGGGTCCTCCGGCGTGGGCTTCGCCGTGCCCGCCGACATGGTGCGCCGGGTGGAGGAGACCGCCGTGGGCGGCGGCCACGCCGTGGTGCGGCCCTGGCTGGGCGCGCGGACCCAGCCGGTCACCGCCGAGATC
>CAXNKO010000190.1:0-4992 GCA_964202685.1 Caulobacterales bacterium | reverse complement strand
CTGTCGGAACCAGACGCCGTTCCTGTCGCGCCAGGCTCGATCGACCTCGTCAGCGGGGTCAATTGTCTGCATGAACTGCAGGATCCTGACTTAGTCCTGGCCGCGGCCGCGAACGCCCTGCGTCCAGGGGGGCGCGCCATATTCCTGCTTCCCTTCGATGGTCACGGCGTCTTGCGGATCGCCTACGAGCGAATTTGCGCCGAAGCCGCCTTGTGGCCGAACGCGCCTCTGCCGCCAGCTGTAAGGACCGCGCTGCAGTTGCTGAGCGCCGACATCGACGCACGAACGCTGCCTGATCCTGTTGACCCTGGATTTGCGCAGCTTGCGCAAAAGTGGCTGTTCGGACGAGAATCGCTAGAGACTGCCGCACGTTTCGTCGGTTTTAGGGAGGTGCGCTTCCTGTCTCATCACGACCATGAGACGCTCTATCGTGACTTTGCGTTGGTGCAGTTACGCCTCGTGACGGGGGCGGATAAGGCCGAGTTGCCGGCCTGGGCGCTGGCGGTGTTGGACAGTTTTGATCGAGCCCTGCGCCCCCCCGTCAAACGGCTCCTGATGCTGGAAGGCACGATGGTGCTGACGCGCTGAACGCCGGCATCAATCGCCGCGCGCGTTCAAAACCATGATCGCGAGCGCGATGGGTTTTCTCGTCGGATGTTGCGCAATGCCGTTCTTTAGAGATATCACGCTTCAGTCGGCGGCGCCTCTCCGGTTCTGGCTCGCGCCTGCCCAAGGCAGAACTTTCCATCTATAATATAATTCAAAACAACCACTTAAGAATCCGATGAGCTTCTGGCGCAACATTGCTGGACTCGCGGTCCGCGGCGTCGATGAAGCGGAGTGCGACGAATGCCCCCCCGGCCTGCCTGGCCAGGACCCCGCGTTTTCCACCGCCGTGACGGCGCTGGGCGCGAAGCTGGCGATCGCCGATGGCGAGGCCCATGCCGATGAGTACACGGTGTTCGCTGGCGTCTTCCAGGCCGATGCGGGGTCGCAGAACAATATCCGCCGGCTGTATCAGCTGGCCCGCCAGACCACCCGCGGGTTTGAGAGTTATGCCCGCCGGCTGGCCAAGCGCTACCGCGCCTGCCCCCAGGTCCTGGAGGATGTGCTCGACGGGCTGTTCCATATCGCCGTCGCCGACGGGGCGGTCACCGGCGACGAACTGGCCTACATGGGCCGGGTCAGCGAGCTGTTCGGGCTCTCGCCGCTGACCTTCCGGCGCATCAAGGCCACCCATATCGGCCCCGGGGCGGACGATCCCTACCTCATCCTGGGGATCGCCCCGGACGCCCCCGACCCGCAGGTGCGGGCGGCCTGGCGCGCGGCCCTGGCCGAGGCCCACCCCGACCGCGCCCGGGCCCGCGGCCTGCCGGCGGAATATGTCGAGGTGGCGCAGGCCAAGGCCCAGGCGATCAACGCCGCCTTCGACCTGGTGCGGCGCGAACGGCGGGCGTTGACGGTGTCCGAGGCGGGCTGAACACGTAAAACTGTAGTCGCGGCCGTCGGTCATGGTTGACGCGGCGGCGACGGGAGGCGACATATCGGCAATGCAATCGTCGCACGGCTCATGAGGACGATGATGGTGAGAGACTTCGCGCTTCGTCATGGCCCCGCCCTTCGCGGCGTCGCCGCCGTGCTGGGAACCGTGGCCACCGCCGCGGCGGTGGCGGTGGGGGCGGTGCTGGCGGTGTTCTTCGCCGCCACCGTGCTGGTGATCGCGCTGATGTCCTCGGCCCTGCTCTATCTCGCTGGCCTGGGCGCCCGCGCGCGGCGCACCGCCAGCGCCCGGATCCGTGCCGACGGCCTGATCGAGGCCCACCGGGTCGGTGGCCACCACTGGGTGGCCTACGGCTGGAAAGAACGGCCTTAAGCCGCCCGGCTTGGTCCGGGGGGCGGCGCCTCTACGGCCTTTCGAACCTTGGGGGAGATTGAGATGATCGCGATTGTGGCCACCCTGCGCGTCCATGACGGCAAGGGCCCGGACCTGGAAAAAACCTTCCTGGAGCTGATGGGCAAGGTGCGCGCCGATGAGCCGGGCAACCTGGTCTATCAGCTGGCCAAGAGCCGCACCGAGCCCAACACCTACAAGGTGCTGGAACTCTACCGCGACCAGGCGGCCCTGGAGGCCCACCGCGGCAGCGCCCACTTCAAGGGCGCGGGCCCGGCCCTGGGCGCCTGCCTGGCCGGGCGCGCCGAGATCGAATACCTCGACGCCGTGGTCTGAAGCGGCCCGACCATGCTGTGCCCCCCCTGGGCCACGGGATGCACACATCGCGAAAATATCTATTCTATCATAATCTTAAGGTCGCGGATCGGCCCTTCTCCCTGCAGGGAGAAGGTGGCCCTGCGGAGCAGGGTCGGATGAGGGGCCGCGCCGAACGCGGGGATAAGCCGCTGTTATCAAAATGCAAATTCCGTGCAGCCCCTCATCCGTCAGCTTCGCTGCCACCTTCTCCCTGCAGGGAGAAGGGTTCGGGGTACGATTGGCGTCGAGATATGTGAATCGTCTCCCCCAAGAGGGGAGGATGTCGGTCAGCGCCGTTCCAGGACCCTGTGGGTGAAGGGGAATTCGTCGTCCTCGCCGGCGGGGTAGGCCTGTTCGCGCACCACCTTCCAGCGGCTCTCGTCGAAGCCCTCCAGCACCACGTCGCCGGCGATGTCGGCCTCCACCTCGGTGAGGTAGATGCGGCCGGCTCGGGGCAGGGCCAGGGCGAACAGCGACGCGCCGCCGATCACGCAGACCTCGCCCTGGCCATCCTCCTCGGCCTGTTCGCGGGCGATGCTCAGCGCCTCGGAAAAGTCCTCGCAGACGATGCAGCCCTTGGGCTCGAACGATCCGTCGCGGGAGAGCACGATGTTGGTGCGGCCGGGCAGCGGCCGCTTGGGCAGGCTGTCCCAGGTCTTGCGGCCCATAATGATCGGCTTGCCCATGGTCTCGGCCCGGAAGATCGCCAGGTCGGTCTTCAGCCGCCAGGGCAGCTTGCCCTCCCGGCCGATGACGCCATTGCGGGCCCGGGCGATGGGGCCGGCGGTGAGGGTGATGGGCATCGGGCGCTGTTGCTCAGACCGCGATCGGGGCGTCGATCCTGGGGTGGGCCTTATAGCCCTCGATGGCGATGTCCTCATAGGCGAAGGCGAACAGGTCGCGCTTGTCCGCCAGTTTCAGCCGCGGCAGGGCCAGGGGCTCGCGGGTGAGCTGCAGGCGGGCCTGGTCCAGGTGGTTCAGATAGAGGTGGGCGTCGCCCAGGGTATGCACGAACTCTCCGGGCTCCAGCCCGGTCGCCTGGGCCACCATGGCGGTGAGCAGGGCGTAGCTGGCGATGTTGAACGGCACGCCCAGGAACACGTCGGCCGAGCGCTGGTAGAGCTGGCAGGAGAGCCGGCCCTCGGCCACATGGAACTGGAACAGGCAATGACAGGGCGGCAGGGCCATGTCGTCCACGTCGGCCGGGTTCCAGGCGCTGACGATGTGGCGGCGGCTTTCCGGGTTGGCGCGGAGCGACGCCACCACCCCGGCGATCTGGTCGATCGTCCGCCCGTCGGGCGCGGCCCAGGAGCGCCACTGGCGGCCATAGACCGGGCCCAGCTCGCCGTCGGCGTCGGCCCACTCGTCCCAGATGCTGACCCCGCGATCCTGCAGCCAGCGCACATTGGTGTCGCCGGTGAGAAACCACAGCAGTTCCAGCACGATGGACTTGCGGTGCAGCTTCTTGGTGGTCAGCAGTGGAAAACCCTGGGCCAGGTCGAAGCGCATCTGCCGGCCGAACACCCCCAGCGTGCCCACTCCGGTGCGATCTGCGCGCCGGACGCCATTGTCGAGAATGTCGGCCAGCAGGTTCAGATACTGCCGCTCCGGATGGTCGGCGGGCGCGCGGGCGATCGAGGCGAGGGCGGCGGTCATCGGAAAGTCCGCGGGCGTTTGAAGTCAGCGTCGGCTGATTCCGCTCATTTGGGCGATAGGGCGTGCGGCGGCAATGCGCGGCGGCCATCCATCCACCGAATATTGACGCCATTGACATGTGATACACATGTGAGCATCAATATCACATGCCAATCATGGTCCAGATTCGCAACGTGCCCGATGATCTGCACCGGCGGCTCAAGTCCCGCGCGGCCCTGGCCGGCCTGTCGCTGTCGGACTTTCTGCTGGCGGAGATCCGCGACGCGGCCGAGCGGCCGACCCTGGATGAGGTTCGTCACCGCCTGGCCGCGCTGTCGCCCGTGGCGCCGTCCCAGTCCCCTGCCGACGCCGTGCGCGCCGAGCGCGACGCCCGGTGATCGTCCTCGACGCCTCGGCCCTGATCGAGGTGCTGCTGCGCACGCCCGCCGCCGCTGCGGTGGAGCAGGTGATGTTCGCGCCCGGCCAGACCCTGCACGCGCCGCAGCTGATCGACCTCGAGGTCGCCCAGGTCCTGCGCCGCTATCTGGCCCATGGCGACATGGATGAGGCCCGCGCCGGCGCCTCGCTGGACGCCTTCGCGGCCCTGCCGATCCGCCGTTATCCCCACCATCTGCTGCTGCCCAGGGTCTGGGCCCTGCGCGCCAACCTAACCGCCTATGACGCCGCCTACATCGCCCTGGCCGAGGCCCTCGGCGCCGACCTCCTCACCCGCGACCGGCGGCTCGCCGCCACGCCGGGCCATGCGGCGCGAATCGTCATCACGGGCTGACCGCCGACCAAAGCCGCAACCCAATTCCATACGTCAATTACGGTCGCAAAACTGTGCGAGGGGTTAAACCGCGCATTTTGGGGTTTCACCGCCCGATCCTTCTCCCCGCCTGGGGAGAAGGTGGCCGCGAAGCGGACGGTTGAGGGGTCTCGCGGCGCGAGCCGCGAGCAGCAAGGACTCACTTCCCGGCGCGGTGCAGCCCCTCATCCGACCTCCCTGGCGGGAGGCCACCTGCTCCCTGGAGGGAGAAGGATCACAAAAACCGCTTGACACCCGGCCCGATCCGTGTTCTTCTTTCGTTCATGCCTGAGCCCACCCA
>CAXNKO010000189.1:0-5008 GCA_964202685.1 Caulobacterales bacterium | reverse complement strand
TGACATGGCCGACGGAGCCGTTGACTACGCCAAGACCGAACCCTTCTTCGGGGAGATCCTCGACGCGGACGGGCACACCTATCCGAACCCGGCCGTATTCCAGGGCGGCGACTTGCCCGACGACTTCTTCCACACCTTTCTGAAGCAGTTCACCGTCTCGGACCAGTTCAAGGCTGACCGGGCGCGCAACCGCGAAAACCTGTGGGACGTGAAGGGCATCGGCGCGCTGGGGGCCTTTGACGCGCAGGAGCGGATCGACGCCTTCAACTTGATGGGCGTCAAGGGACAGCTGTTGTTCCCGCCCGGCGGCAACGATCAGGCGATCGCCTTCCAGAAGGCTACCGGCGGCCGCGCCCGCGCCGCCGTGCGCGTGGACATGAACGGCCCCGACGCCGCCTGCAAGGAGCTTGATCGCTGCATCAAGGCCGGCGCCTGGCACCTGAACCTGCCCTGCGCCGAGCCCCCCGGCGGGGTGTCGCCGGCGCATGAGATGTGGGACCCCTTCTGGGCCCGCTGCGCCGAGGCCAATGTCGCCGTCACCATCCATCTCGCCTGCTCCGGCATGCTGTCCGGAAAGACGCCGATGCTGCCGGACCGGGCCTGGGGCGACGCCGCCGGCCTGAAGAACAAGCCCGCCGAGCGCGCCGGCGGCGAGGAGGCCATCAGCCCCTGGTTCATGATGATCGCGCACATGGGCGCCGAGGTCTATCTGCAGGCCATGGTGATGGGCGGCGTCTTCGAGCGCCACCCAAACCTGCGCTTCGGCATCATCGAACTGGGCGCCAAGTGGATCGGCCCCTGCGTCGAGCGCATGGACCTGTGGACCGACTTCATGGCCAAGGTGGGCAAGTCCTATCCGATGAAGCCCAGCGAATATGTGCAGCGCAATGTTCGCGTCACGCCGTTCTGGCACGAGAACCTGCCGCTGATGATCCAGCGGTTCGGTCTGGAGGACGTCTATGTGTTCTCCACCGACTATCCGCACCTGGAAGGCAGCCGCGACCCGATCGGCAAATTCCGCAAGCACCTGAGCCACCTGCCGCCGGAATACGCGCGCAAGTTCATGGTCGAGAACGCCAAGCTGCTGTTCCCGGGGCTGTAAAGCCGGGGTCGGCGTCAGCCCCGCACCGGAACGGTGCGGAGCTGAGCCGGGCCGATCATTCGGATCCGAAGGTCTTCGTGGGCTGAAGGTCCCGCGTCCGGCGCGGCGTCGCTAGTGCTCCGACACATTCACTTCGTTCATGCGGCGGATCACTAGACTTTTGTTTATGCATCAATTTTCCAAGCCTCGGCTGTCGCCTTTGTTTGGATCGATGCACTAGCATGGGTGAAACAATGACCGATGCCGACAGGCAGCAGCGCGACGCGCTCATGGGCAAGGTTATGGGCGACTTCGCCGGGGCGTTCAGCGCGGTGCTGGTGCGGATCGGCGAGCAGACCGGCCTGTTCCGGGGCCTGGCCGAGGGGCCGGCTGATTCCATCGAGCTGGCCCGGCGCGCCGGAGCCGCGGAACGCTATGTGCGTGAGTGGCTGAGCGCCATGGCCGCGGCGGGCTATGTCACCTACGACCCGCCGACCCAGCGGTTTTCCTTGAACCCCGCCCAGGCGGCGATCTTCGCCGAGGAGGGCACGCCCTTCTATCTGCCGCCCTTCGCCGACCTGTTGATGGGGGTCTACAATGACGAGCCGAAGATCACCGCGGCGTTCCGGACCGGGGCGGGCATTCCCTGGGGCGAGCGTCATGCCTGTGTGTTCTGCGGCATGGAGCGGTGCTCGCGACCGACCACGGCGGCCTTCCTGGTGGACCAGTGGCTGCCGGCTCTGGACGGGTTGATCGACCGACTCACAGCGGGGGCCAAGGTGGCCGACATCGGCTGCGGCCGGGGCGGGGCGGTGATCGCCATGGCCAGGGCCTTTCCCAATTCCATCATCCATGGTTTCGATCTGCATGACGATTCCATCGCGCACGCCACGCGCACGGCCCGCGAAATGGGCGTCGCCAACGCCCGCTTCGCCGTGGCGGCCGCGAAAGGGTTTCCGGGCGGCGACTTCGACCTGGTGACCATCGTCGACGCCCTGCACGACATGGGCGACCCGGTGGGCGCGGCGCGGCATGTGCGCCAGGCGCTGAAACCCGACGGGGTGTGGATGGTGGTCGAGCCCCTGGCCGGTGACCAGATCGAGGACAATTTCAACATCCGCGGCCAGCTGGCCTACGCCGCTTCCACCTGCATCTGCACGGCGGTGTCGCTGAGCCAGGAGGTGGGCCTGGCCCTGGGCGCCCAGGCGGGACCGGCGCGGTTGACGGCGGTGCTCACCGAGGGCGGCTTTACCCGGGTGCGGCGCATCGCCGAGAGTTCCAACAATGTCGTCCTGGCGGCCAGGCCCTAACCTCATGCAGTACAGCCTGCGCCTGCAGCCCGCCGACATCGAAAGTCTCGACAGCCTCACCGCCTCCGTGCACCGGGCCGACGCTCTGGGGTTCGGCTCAGTGTGGTCGTCGGAGGCGGGGCACGATCCGTTCATCTCCATGCCGCTGGTCGCCGCGGCCAGTCCCCGGCTGAAGGTCGGAACCGGGATCGCGGTGGCCTACGGCCGCTCGCCCTTCGCCACCGCCCAGATCGCCTGGGACATCCAGCGCTACGCCAAGGGCCGGTTCCGGCTGGGCCTCTCCACCCAGGTGAAGGCCCACATCGAGCGCCGCTATGGGGCGGCGTGGCCGGGGGGCGCGGGCGCGCTGCGGGAATACGTCCAATGCTGCCGAGCCGTCTGGCGCAGTTTCCAGCACGGCGAGAAGCCGGCGTTCCGCGGCCAGCGCTATCAGTACACCCTGCTGAACCCCGAGTTCGATCCGGGGCCGCTGCCCGACGACTGGGCGGAGATTCCTGTCTGGATCGCCGCCGTGGGGCCGCGCGCCGCGCGCCTGGCCGGCGAGATTGGCGACGGCCTGCACATCCACGCCTTCCACACCGAGGCCTATCTTCGTCAGGTGGTGCTGCCGGCGATGGCCGAGGGCCAGCGCCAGGCCGGTCGGCCGCAGACCGTGCAGGCGGCCAGCCCGGTGTTTTCCGGGATCGTCCACGATGAGGCCCAGGAACGGACCCTGCGCGACGTCATGCGAAGTTACATCGCCTTCTACGCTTCGACGCCTGCCTATCTGCCGGTGCTTGAGCACGCGGGCTTCGCCGAGATCCACGCACCGCTACGGGCCCTGTCCCGGTCCGGCGGCTGGGACCGCATGGGCGAACTGGTGGGCGACGACATCCTCGACCACTTCACGGTGTTCGACGCGCCCGAACGTCTCGGCCAGCGGCTGGCGGCCAAATATGCCGGGGTGCTCACCGAGATCGCCGTCTACAAAGAGGGCGGTCAGTTCGCCAGCGAGGCAGACTGGGGCCTGCTGCTACAGGGGCTGGCGACGCCGATGCGGTAGCCGGTTCATCCGGCCGCAGCTTTCGAGGCGTCGAGATTCGCCTCTTCCGTGCATCCCGTGGCGCGGGGGCCAAACGCGGCATAGATTTCATCCGGCCCTCAATTGGAGACGGCATGTCGATCGCTGCGTTGATCGGTTGGACGCATGCTCTGGCGCCCTTCGCGGCCGCTGCTGCGGCGATCATGGCCGCCGTAGCGGCCTGGCTACTGCGTAGTCACGTCGAATCCTTTAAGAATGTCGCCAAAACTCAGGCATTGCTGCAAATATATCAGAAATGGAGCGAAATATTCCCCATATATCGGGATTTGGATTCACAAAAGATAAATTGGAAAAATGTCATCGGCCATTCTACGGTCGATGATTACATTGCATCAAATGATTGGGTCAAGGTTCACAGAATTTTTGATTTCTATGAACTTGTATCAGGGTGCGTTAAGTGCGGCATGTTCAGTCGGGGTACGATCTTCGATGTTATCGTCGTGAATCCAGAGTTCTGGAAAAAATACGAGTTGCTGATAAAATACGTCAGAAAATATCAAAATGATAATTCATTGTACCAAAATTCGGAACAACTATTTCAGCTTCGAGAGAAAAAACGAAGCGCATCCAGGAAGGCGTTCATGCGGAACTGGAATGCGCCAAGGCCCAGGGCGCCTAGAAATCAGGTCCCACGCTGGGCCCGCTAGGATCGGCTCTCATCCCAGCTCCAACCCCGGCAATGTGTCGCCGACCCGCCAGTCCTCGAGGATCTGCACGAAGGCCACCGGGCCCTTGAAGTACTGGCTGTTGCGGCGTGAGCGCAGATCGACGCGGCCCTCGTTGTTGAGATAGCCGGGGGTGCATTCGGCTAGCATCTGCGCGCGCAGGGCGGTTTCGGCGACGACGGTGTCCACCCAGTCGGCTTCCGCCTCGGCGGCGGGTTCGAAGCTCTTGACCTGCCGGGCCTGGGCCTGGGCGACAATGTAGGCCACGTGCTTGGCAGTCTCATTGAGCATGTACTGATAGTTGACCGCGTGGCCGGCCTGGGAACCCGAGACAATGAAACAGTTGGGAAAGCCCCGGCTGGTCAGGCCGTGAAGGGTCTGGGTGCCGTCCTGCCACTTCTCCGAAAGGGTCAGGCCGCCGCGGCCGGTGATGTCGAAGCCGATGGTGTCGGTGAAGACCCCGTTGTACTCGAATCCGGTGGCGTAGATCAGGCAGTCGAGGTCGTAATGCCGGCCATTCACCACCGCGCCAGTCTCGGTGATGGCTTCCACGCTCTTGCCCTTGGTGTCCACCAGGGTGACGTTCGGCCGATTGAATGTGTGCAGATATTCGTCGTGAAAGCAGGGGCGCTTGCACGCCTGGGGGTACCAGGGCTTAAGCGCCTCGGCGGTGGCGGGATCCTGGACCATCCGGTCGATGCGCGCGCGCATGCGCTCCATGCGGGCGTCGTCGGCCAGCTGGATGATGGCGGCCGGGTCGTCGACCATCTCGCCGGCGTCGATCTTGCGCTGAGCGGCCAGCCGGACGTTGACCACCAGATCGGTCCAGCCGTCATTGATCATGTCGACGTCGACCCTGTGGCCGGTGGTG
>CAXNKO010000188.1:0-5011 GCA_964202685.1 Caulobacterales bacterium | reverse complement strand
CGTTCATGGCGTCCTTCAGCGTACCCGTCCCCGACGTCACCGGCCGGATTTCGGCGCCGAGCAGGTTCATGCGGAAGACATTGGGCTTTTGGCGTTCCGCGTCGAGCGAGCCCATGTAGACGATGCAAGGGTAGCCGAAGCGGGCGCAGACGGTGGCCGTGGCCACCCCGTGCTGGCCGGCGCCGGTCTCGGCGATGATCCGCGTCTTGCCCATGCGCTTGGCCAGCAGGATCTGGCCCATGCAGTTATTGATCTTGTGCGCGCCGGTGTGATTGAGCTCGTCCCTCTTGAAGTAGACCTTGGCGCCGCCGAAGTGCGCCGTCAGGCGCTCAGCGAAATAGAGCGGACTGGGGCGCCCTACATAGTGCTTCAGAAACCCGTCAAGTTCGGCCTTGAAGGCCGGATCGGCCTTGGCCGCGCGGTAGGCCGCGTCCAGTTCGTGGACGAGCGGCATCAGGGTCTCGGGCACATATCGGCCGCCGTAGTCGCCGAAGCGGCCGTCCGCGTCGGGATAGGCCGCATAGTCGTTGGGTCTAATTGGCGCGTTCACTAGAAACTCCTCAGCGTTCGGCGACGGCGGATAAGAGTGCGAATGGGGCGTCCGCGAAATTCGGGTTCCCCTCGACGAGCGCCAGCCGAGGTCGTGCGGCGCTCGCTCGGGGGTCGGCATGTGGAGGATCGCCTACAGGCATTCGCACTGGCGTGGAGAAAGTGGCTCACCAAGGGATTGCCGCTCCGTCCCAGGCGTAGAAGCCGCCGGTCGCCTCTGGCCCTAATCCGTCAAGGACATTCAGGATGTGCTCTGCCGCGATCTTCGGCGTGAACAACCGGGGCGGCGGGGTCCGCCCAATGAACGGCCGGCTGAGTGAAGTCGCCACCGTGCCCGGATGGATCGCCACGCAGACACCCAGCGGATGGCTGCGGGCGTGCTCAATGGCCGCTGAGTGGATGATCATATTGAGCGCGGACTTTGCGGCGCGGTAGCTGTACCAGCCCCCGGTGGCGTTGTCGGCGATGCTGCCCACCCGCGCCGATAGGGCTGCAAATACGGTCGCGCGGTCTCGCGGCATCGCGGGCAGGAAGTGCTGGGCGACAAGCGCTGGGCCGATTGCGTTAATCGCGAACACTTCAGCCAGCATCTCCGCGTTCAGCGCGCGCAGGGATTTCTCCGGGCTTAGATTGGGGCCATGTAGCGCGCCGGTAGCCACGATGACGCGGGTCGGCGTCCCTAGGGACGTGACCCGCCGGGCTGCCGCCAGAAGGCTTCGTGTCTCTAGAATATCGGCGCTTATCCAGGTCTGACCTGCATCATCGATCAGGTCGATGGGGCGCCGCCGTGAAAGACCCACGACGTGCCCGTATTTCGCATCTGAGCGAAGGGCTGAGACAAGAGCGCGCCCGATGCCGCCACTTGCCCCGATCACAACCGCGATCTCGCCGTCTATCTGGCTGGTCACTGCTGGACCTGCATTGCCCCGACGCACAGCCCGCCGACAGCGCCCAGCGTAAGAACGGTCCGGAAGCGCCCGTACCAAGGTGGCAGGTCCTTGGCGCTGAAGTCCCAGGCCCAGCTCAACGTCAGCGCCGCCGCGAGCGCGAGCAACTGCACGCGCATCTCGCCGTGTGAGAATACCAGGACCGCGAGGCCCACGAGGGTCGGCGTCATGGCCAAGCCCACCACCACCGGGTTGGGCGACGCGTCCCGCACCGCCAGCCCCCATCGTGCCCCGCCCAGAAACGATAGGATCAGGGCGGCATAGACGGCCTCGACCGCCGCCGCGACGCCCATCCAGTTCGGCGCGAGCAGCGCCGCTAAGGGTAGCGAGCAGAAGGGGATGATCCCCAAAAGACCCAAGGCTAGGACGGCTGGCGGCGCAGAGTCGTTTCGCCCGGTCATCGATCCACCGTTACCCGCCGCGCCAGGCCCCACCGCACCATCGCCTGCAGCGCCGGTCGCACCTTGAGAAAGAGCCCGTATGCGCGCTCCAGGAACCACAGAACCGGCGGCGGAGACGCCAGCACGGCGAGCGGGCGCAGAGCCGGCACGACACGCCACATAGCCACGAACGCCGCGGCTCCGGCGACCATCGGCCCCCCGCGAACCTGGGCGTGAAGTCGCGCCAAGCGCGCGTTGCGATCGGTCGGACATGCACCCGGCAGGCTGAGATCGACGAACTCGATCGCCGAGGCGCGATCAAGCCGGCGCATCAGCCCGATCTCCGCCGTGCAGATCGGGCAGTCACCGTCATACCAGACGGTCAGAGGGCGCGCGTCCGCCGCCGCTACTGAGGACCTGACAGCCATGCGAACGCCGAATGGTTATGAATGGACTCGAAGTTTTCCGAGGAGACCTCATAGCGGGTCACGCGCGGGTCGGCGGACAGCGCCACGGCTATATCGCGCACCAGATCCTCTACGAACTTCGGGTTCTCATAGGCCCGCTCGGTCACGTACTTCTCGTCGGGCCGCTTCAGTAGCCCCCAGAGCTGGCAGGACGCGCTCGCCTCGGCGATATCGATAAGGTCCTGCACCGGCAGCACGGCGCCCTGCGCCAGGGTCGCGGCGATAATGATGTGCGAACGCTGGTTGTGGGCACCGTAGAGCGAAATCTCCTTCGAGCAGGGGCAGAGGCTGGTGACCGGCGTCAGGATCTGTTGGGTGATCGACAGGCGGCCGTTTGACTGCTCCGCGCGCAGGGTCAACTGGTGGTCAAGCAAGCTCTTGACCCCCGAAACGGGCGCCGTCTTGCGGACGAAGTAGGGCATGCGCATCTCGATCACGCCGCTCTCGGCCTCAAGGCGCTTCAGCATGATCGCCATCAGCGTTGCCAGGGTTTCCGCGGACAGGGGGGCCTTGAAATCCTCCAGCACCTCCAGGAACCGCGACATGTGCGTGCCCTTGGCGTGGGCCGGCAGGGCGACGTACATGTCGATGACCGCGACCGATGGCTGGACGCCGTCCTCAGTGGCGACGCGCACCGGGTAGGTGACCGATTTCACGCCGACCCGCTGGATGACAACATTTCGCGAATCCTCGGTGGACTGCACATCCGGCAACAGCTGGTTCGTGATCATGTTCATGACGGCCTCCTCATATTTGTCCTGGACAAATACGCCATATTGACCGATTGTCCAGGGGCTAACTGATGGTTGTCCATGACAAATAGAGTTTCATCTGACAGTTCGGGCCTATTGAGCATCGCCGCAGTGGAGCGCGACTGCGGTTTGCCAAAGGACACGCTGCGCGTCTGGGAGCGCCGCTACGGGTTCCCCAAACCGCTCAGGGACCACCACGGCGAACGTATCTACCCGGCCGATCAGGTGGCCACCCTGCGACTGCTCCGCCGCCTAGTGGACGCCGGACATCGTCCGGGAAAAGTCGTCGGCCGCTCAGGCGAGGATCTTTCGGTTCTCTTACGGCAGGTCGGCACCCCGGCTCTTCAGGCTATTGGATCCGAAGCCCAACAGGTCATGACGCTCCTGGGGGCCCATGATGCGGCCGGGCTGCGCGAAGTTCTGAACGCCATCGTTCTGCGGGCCGGCCTGGGCGCGTTCGCCGCCGAAGTCGGGCCAGGACTGGCTGAGGCGGTCGGCACCGCATGGTGGCGGGGCGCGCTGGAGATTCATCAGGAACACCTGTTCACCGAGCAGTTCACAACGGTCCTGCGCAGCGCCATCAACGCCGCGCAGGGCGCAGGTCTGCCGCGCCGTCGTCCGCGCGTGCTGTTCAGCACAATTCCGCAGGAGCCTCATTCCCTGGGCCTGCTTATGGCCGAGGCGATGTTCACCCTCGAAGGCTGCCTCGGCATTTCCCTGGGTGTGCAGACGCCGATCCCGGAAATCGCCGCCGCCGCCAGGGCGCACAAGGCCGACATCCTGGCGCTGTCGTTCTCGTCCATGATCCCCGCGCCCCAGGCGGTGGCGGGCCTGGCGGAGTTGCGCGCGCACATCCCGGACACCGTGGAGATCTGGGCCGGCGGCGCATGCCCGGGCCTGCGACCCAAGCCGGGCGTCTCGGTGCTGCGAGCGCTATCCGCCATCGGCCCCGCCGTGACGGCGTGGCGAGCCCGTGAGGACAAAGGGAGCACTCCTGAGTGACCTACGAAAATTTTCGCCGACTTAGTAAGCTTTGAAGAAAACCTGTCACACCTATAAGGAATACAGCCGTGAGAAAATTCGTCGTTCAGACTTGGAACTACATCTTCGATCATGAAGTGAGTCCGCTGCGTCATATCCCCGACGTGGCGACCAGGCACATGATACTGCAGATATTGGGATGGATGTGGGCCGCATCATTTTCAATAGCTATCGGAAGTTATACATTCTTCGCAATTAGCATCTTAGGACACTTGGCTCTGATATCTGCTGCGGCAATAACAGTTGCGACATACACGGTCGCTGGAAAGAAGCCTGAGTTGTTTGCATCGATATCGGGACGTAGACCCGACGGCGAGCATGAATAGAAATCGTTGGCCAAGGCCACTCGGAGCCCTGTCAGGTTTCAGGCCAGAAGCATGATACAGCCCGCATTTCCCAGATCAAAGCCGGACTTCACGCCCAAGAAGGGATAATATCGCCGCTGATTCAATACGTTGATGCATGTTGGCCGGGCACAAGATGGCCGGGGCGACGGGTGAAGCCGAACGAGGCGGTTTGCGGGTCGATTTCGACGCCAGATTGAAGCTGGAGTTCCACGGATCGAGGGTGACGTCCGACGCGGGCCTGCTGGCCTTTCGTGAACTGGATGATGCTCTCGGATTGAGCGAACTCGCCGGTCAGGCCCTGGCCGATCTTCGGACCGGGCGTAATGGCCGCCATTCCCTGATCGCCCAGTTCCGCCAATCCGTCTTTGGCCGGTTGGCGGGCTACGAGGACGTGAACGACGCTGATCGGCTGAGCCATGATCCCGCGATGCGCTGGGTGGTCGGTGGGCGGGCGACGGCGGGCGTGGCGGCGTCAGCCAGTCAGATGGGCCGCTTCGAAACCGAGCTGTTGGCGCGCGCCGACAATCG
>CAXNKO010000187.1:0-5012 GCA_964202685.1 Caulobacterales bacterium | reverse complement strand
CCTCGCGGAACCCCTGGGTGGCCAGCCGGCGCACCTGTTCGACGATGTCGCCGGCAGCCGCCGAGCGGGAATTGCCGCGCCCGAAGGGAATGATGCAGAAGGTGCAGCGGTGGTCGCAGCCGTTCTGCACCTCCACATAGGCCCGCGCCCGGTCCTTCAGCCCGTCGATCAGATGGCCGGCGGTCTCGCGCACGCTCATGATGTCATTGACCCGCACGCGCACATCGTCCGTACCCGGACCATAGGCGCCGGCCGCGGTCTTTTCGGCGTTGCCCAGCACCAGGTCCACCTCGGCCATGGCGGCGAAACCGGCCGGATCGATCTGCGCCGCGCAGCCGGTGACGATCAGCCGCGCGCCCGGCCGTTCGCGCCGCGCCCGCCGGATCGCCTGGCGGGCCTGGCGCACCGCCTCGCCGGTCACCGCGCAGGTGTTGAAGATCACCGCGTCGGAAAGCCCGTCCTCGGCGGCGCGGGCCCGCACAACCTCGCTCTCATAGGCGTTGAGCCGGCAGCCGAAGGTGACGATGTCGATGCCGCTCACGGCAGCGTGCCGGCGAAATCCAGCACCGCCGGGCCGGTCATGATCACGTGGCCGTCGGTTTCCCGCCACTCCACCAGCAGTTCGCCGCCGTCCATCTCGACGCTCGCCCTGCGGTCGGTCAGGCCGCGCCGGCTGGCCGCCACCAGGGCCGCGCAGGCGCCGGTGCCGCAGGCCAGCGTCTGGCCGGCGCCGCGCTCCCACACCTTCAGCCGGATGTTGTCGCGGGCCCGCACCTGGGCGAAGCCGACATTGACCCCCTCGGGGAACAGCGGGTGGTGCTCGATCAGCGAGCCCGCCGCCCGCACCGGGGCGGTCTCGGCGTCGGCGACGAAGAACACCACATGGGGATTGCCCATGTTGACGCAGCCCGGGGTGTACAGGTGCGGATTGTCGATGGGCCCCACCTGCAGCTCGACGCCCCGGGTGTCCACCTCTTCGGACAGCGGGATGTCAGCCCAGCCCAGGCGGGGCTCGCCCATGTCGAGGCTGACCAATCCGCCCGGCGCGGCCATGGCGGTGAGCTGGCCGGCCCGGGTCTCGAAGGTGGCGGCGTCGCGGCCCGAGGCGGTGAGCAGCAGCTGGCCCACGCAGCGCGAGCCGTTGCCGCAGGCGTCGATCTCCACCCCGTCGGAGTTCCAGAACCGCACGAAGGCCTCGGCCCGGTCCGAGGGTTCGATGGAGATCACCTGGTCGCAGCCGATCCCGCTCGCCCGATCTGCGATGGCGCGCACCTCGGCCAGGCTGGGCTCGAAGGGCGCGTTGCGCGCCTCGACCACGACGAAGTCGTTGCCGAGGCCGTTCATCTTCAGGAATGGCCGGCTCATGATCGGCGGACATATAGGCGAGACGGGGCCGGAAGGCGAATTTCCCGGCGAATCAGCCGTCGCGCAGCACCTCGGCCAGCAGGCGGCCTTCGCCGGCGCGGCTGGAGCCGGCGCGCCAGACCACCACGATCTCGCGGCTGGGCCGGCCCGCGGCCAGGGGGCGGACGGCGATGGGCACGGCCTTGGTCAGCCCGGCCTCCACGGCCATGGCCGGAAGGAAGGTGACGCCGAGACCCGAGCCCACCATCTGCACCAGGGTGGCCAGGGAGGTGGCGGCGAAGCCTTCGTCGTCATCGGCAGCCCGGGGCGGCTTCAGGCCGCAGGCGGCCAGCACATGGTCGCGCAGGCAATGGCCGTCCTCCAGCAGGATCAGGTCGCCGGCGTCCTTGGCCGAGGGGGTCACCGCCGCCGCCCGCGCCCAGGGGTGGTCCTCGGGCGAGGCGGCCAGCAACTCGTCGTCGGCGACGTGGGCCCAGCCCAGGCCGGCGGTGTCGAACGGCAGGGCGATCAGGGCGGCGTCCAGCTGGCCGGCCTTGAGGCCGGTGAGCAGCCGCTGGGTCAGGTCCTCGCGCAGGAACAGCCGCAGATCGGGGAACCGCTTGCGCAGGGCCGGCAGGGCGCGGGGCAGCAGATAGGGGGCGATGGTGGGGATCACCCCCAGGCGGAAGCGGCCGGTGAACGGCTTGCCAGCGCTCTTCGCCGCCTGCATCAGCTCCTCGGCCTCGTTGAGGATCACATGCGCCCGGCGCAGGGCCTCCTCGCCCACCGCCGTGAGGATCACCCCGGAGCGGGCCCGGTCCACCACCGGCGCGCCCAGGGTGCGCTCCAGCTCCTGGATGCCGGCCGACAGGGTGGGCTGGGTCACATGGGCCGCCTCGGCGGCGCGGCCGAAGCCCCCCTGTTCGGCGAGGAATTTCAGATACTGCAACTGGCGAAGTGTGGGGAGCATGGCGGCTAGATAGGCGGGGACTATCGAAACGCCAACGACAATCGACGCGGTGATTTCTCCAGTTGCACACCGGTCATTGAGAATTAGCACGTGGCGCCCTATCTAGGACGTGGCGGGCCTGCTGCGGCTCTCGTCGAAGGCGACATATCCCAGCGACCTTAATTCACTCATAGGGAGCTGTCCCTGCCCGGTACCGTGGTCCCGGGCATCACGGCGCCCACCTGGCATGCCAGGTCGAGGGGATAAAACAGTCCTTCACGGCTCTTGTGGCGCCGCCACCCTCCTTGCACGGATGGGGACGCTTGACCTCCAAGGACGACCTGCGGAACGCCATGCGCATGCTGCGCCGCCGCCTGCGCCGCACGGCGCCCGAGGGCGGCAAGCTGGCCGCGCGGATCCTGGCCGAGCAGCGCCTGCCAATCCGCGCCAGCCTGCTCCACCGGCCGGTGGCGGCCACCTACATGTCGGTGAACGGCGAGATGGACACCCACTTCCTCCGCGCCCTGGTGCGCGTCCGCCGCTGGCGCGAGGCCCTTCCGGCCGCAGTTGCGATCGATGCGCCCCTGGCGTTCCGCGAGCACCGGCGCGGCGCGGCGCTGGCCGCCGACGCCTGCGGAATTCCCGCGCCGCCGGCGTCGGCCCGCATGCTGACGCCGGAACTGCTGTTCGCGCCGCTGCTGGCCTTCGACCGCCAGGGCGGGCGGCTGGGCCAGGGCGGCGGCCACTACGACCGCGCCATCGCGGCGCTACGCGATCAGGGCCAGGTCTATGTGATCGGCATGGGCTACGCCGGTCAGGAGGTGGACGAGATCCCCGTGGAGCCGCACGATCAGCGGCTGGACGCCATTCTGACCGAGACGGAATTCATCCCAGTCGCTACATAGCGCCCCATGCGACTGGGATTTTTTGGCGATGTGGTGGGCCGTTCCGGCCGTGACGGCCTCGCCGATCATCTGCCCCGGCTGCGTCGCGGCCTCAGCCTCGACTTCGTGGTGGTCAACGCCGAGAACGCCGCCGCCGGCTTCGGGATCACCGAGAACACCGCCCGCCAACTGTTCGAGGCCGGCGCCGACTGCCTGACCCTGGGCAACCATGCCTGGGACCAGAAGGAAGCCCTGACCTACATCACCCGCGAACCGCGGCTGATCCGGCCGCTGAACTATCCGGCCCTGTCCTATGCGCCGGGCCGCGGCGCGCAGCTGTTCGAGACCGAGGCCGGCCGCCGGGTGCTGGTGATCAACCTGCTGGGACGGGTGCATATGGAGGCCCTGGACGATCCGTTCTCCGCCGTCGACCGGGAGCTGGAGGCCTGCCCCCTGGGCTTGGCCGCCGATGTGGTGATCGTCGACATGCACTGCGAGGCCACCTCGGAGAAGATGGCCATGGGCCATTTCTGCGACGGCCGCGCCAGCCTGGTGGTGGGCACCCACACCCATGTGCCCACCGCCGACTATCAGATCCTGCCCGGCGGCACCGCCTACCAGACCGACGCCGGCATGTGCGGCGACTACAATTCGGTGATCGGCATGGAGAAGGAAGAGCCGCTGCGGCGTTTCACCACCAAGATCGCCGGCGGCCGGTTCGTGCCGGCGGGTGGCGAGGCGACGCTGTGCGGCGTCTATGTCGAAAGCGACGACCGAACGGGGAAAGCGGTCCGGATCGCGCCGCTCCGGCTCGGCGGGAGGCTGGCCGAAAGCTGGCCGTAGACGCTATGCCGGTCCCACAACAAGGCCATAATTCCACGCTATCTGGGGATGCCGTTCACGCTCAATCGGATGTGAATTAGCTGCCCGACCCCACAATATCTGGTATAAGTCAGGGCAAATCACCGCGCGGCCCACGGGCCGCCGCACAGGTTGAAAACCAGAAAAAGCACGAGTCGAGCATAGACGATGGCGGGTCATTCCAAATTCAAGAACATCATGTTCCGCAAAGGCGCCCAGGACGCCAAGCGGTCCAAGCTCTTCAGCAAGCTGGCCAAGGAAGTCACCGTGGCCGCCAAGATGGGCGGTCCCGATCCGGCCTCGAACGCACGGCTGCGGTCGGCGATCCTGGCGGCCAAGGCCCAGAGCATGCCCAAGGACAACATCGACCGCGCCATCAAGCGCTCGACCGCGTCCGACCTGGAGACCTACGAGGAGATCCAGTACGAGGGCTTCGGCCCGGGCGGCGTGTCGATCATCGTCGAGGCGCTGACCGACAACCGCAACCGCACCGCCTCGGAAGTGCGCGCCAAGTTCTCCAAGAACGGCGGCAATCTGGGCGCGTCGGGCAGCGTGTCGCACCAGTTCGACCGCGTCGGCATGCTCAGATATGGCCCCAGGGCCGGCTCGGCCGAGAAGGTGTTCGAGGCGGCGCTGGACGCCGGCGCCGACGACTGCCAGTCCGACGAGGACGGCCACGAGATCACCTGCGCGGTGGAGGATTTCGCCGCCGTCCGCGATGCTCTCGAGACGACGCTGGGCGAGGCCCAGGAAGCCCGCCTGGTCTGGAAGCCGCGGATCACCGTCCAGGTCGACGCCGACAACGCGCCGACCCTGATGAAGATATTGTCGGCGCTGGACGACGATGACGACGTCCAGAACGTCTATGCGAATTTCGAGATGTCCGACGAGGTGATGGAAGGGCTCAGCGCTTAGGGAATGGCAGACAGCGTCCGACTGATCGGGCTTGATCCCGGCCTGCGGTGTACCGGATG
>CAXNKO010000186.1:0-5027 GCA_964202685.1 Caulobacterales bacterium | reverse complement strand
CCCCCAGGTCCTCCAACACGTCGCCGATGGCGGCCAGCTGGTCGTCGGTCTCTTCGTAGGGGAAGCGGGCGCAGAACTCGTCGAACACCCCGTGGGGCGGATCCATCGCCGGCGTCACCCGCAGCGCCCGTTCGGCGGCGATGCGGATCAAGCCCTCGGCCATCACCCGCAGCCGGGCCTTGGCGCGGGACTTGCGCGCCTGCCAGGCCGCCCCGCCCAGCCGGTCGAGCTGCACCCCCTCGGTCTCGGCGCCGTAGCGGGTGAGCAGGTCGATGTTCTCCACCGGCAGGTAGAGCTTGGCCTCGCCGCCGTATTGCAGCTCCAGGCAATCGTGGGGCGCGCCCTGGACGTCGAGGGTCTTCAACCCGTCGTAACGGCCGATGCCGTGGTCGATATGCACCACCAGGTCGCCGGGGGTCAGGGCCGAGGCCTCGGCGAGGAAATTAGCCGCGCGCCGCCGACGCCTGGGCCGCGCCAGCCGATCGCCGAGGATGTCGGTCTCGGAGATCACCGCCAGCCTGTCGGTCTCGAATCCGTTGTCGAGGGGCAACACCACCCGCTGCAGGATCTTCGGATCGGCGGCCCGGGCCGCGTCCCAGTAGGCGGCGGGCTTGACGCCCAGCAGACCGTGGTCGGCCAGCATGCTCCCCAGCCGCTCCGAGGAGCCCTCCGACCAGGAGGCGAACAGCACCCGCTTTCCCGTCGCCGCCAGGGCGCGGGCGTGATCGGCGGCGGCCTCGAACAGATTGACGCTGTCGCGCTGGCGTTCAGGCGCGAAGCTGCGTCCGGGCCGCGCGCCCATGTCCAGCACCGCCTCGCCCTCGGCCTCCAGGAAGGCGGAGAAGCGCCGGCTGGGCCGCCCGCCCAGGCCCGCGTCCCACTCGGCCTTGGTCAGATAGAGGCGGTCGGGCGCCAGGGGCCGGTAGTGGGCCTTGCGATCCGCCTGGTTGCGGGCGTCGAAGGCGTCCTCCACCGTCGCCAGCCGCTCGTCCCGCGCCTCGCGGGCCAGGTGGTCGAGACTGACCAGCACGTCGCCGCCGAGGTAGTCGAACAGGCTGGCGAGCTGCGGATAGAACAGCGGCAGCCAGTGCTCCATCCCCGCGCGGCGGCCGCCGCCGCTGACGGTTTCATAGAGCGGATCATCGCCGGCGGCCCCGAAAGCCTCCACATAGGCCCGGCGGAAGCGGGAAATCGACTCTGCGTCCAGCAGCGCCTCGCTCACCGGCAGCAGGCTGACGCGCTGCAATTGCCGGGTGGAGCGCTGGGTCTCGGGGTCGAAGGCGCGGATGGACTCCAGGGCGTCGCCGAACAGGTCCAGCCGCACCGGCTCCTCGGCCCCCGGCGGGAAGACGTCGATCACGCCGCCGCGGATGGCGAACTCGCCCCGATCCGAGACCGTCGAGGCCCGCCCATAGCCATTGACGGCGAAGTAGCGCTCCAGGGCGGCGATCTGGACGGTGTCGCCCACGGCGGCGGAATAGGACGCCTCGGTCACCGCCGAGACCGGCGGCACGCGCTGCATGAGCGCCGCCGCCGTGGTCACCAGCAGCGCCGGCGTCTTCGGTGCGAACCCCAGGGCCAGGCGCGCCAGGGTGGTCATCCGCTCGGCGGCCACACCTGGCGACGGCCCGATGCGGTCATAGGGCAGACAATCCCAGGCCGGGAAGCGCAGCACCTCGGTCCCCTGGGCGAAGAAGCCGAAGGCGTCGATGAAGGCCGACATCCGCGAGGTGTCGCGGGCGACGAAAACGCTCAGCCCCCCACGCGCCTTGACGATGTCGGCCACGGCCAGGGCGTCGAACCCCTCCGGCGCCCCCACCAGATCCAGCCGGCCGGGATCGCCGGTGATCCGGCGAAGCTGCGCCGCGCTGGGCGGGGTTGAGCCATCAGGCGCCACGGTCGTCACCCCGCACCTGGTTCAGCGTATGCCGAAACGTCTTGATCATGCCGATGACCTCTCCGTCGAACTCCGGCGGCGTGGGGGTTCGCTCGACGATCCACTCATAGAAATCCTGGTCGGGCACATCGAGCAGGCGTTCGAAGACCGCCAGTTGCTCGGAACCGAACCCATCGACATGGCTGTCCGCGAACGGCCCCAGAATGAGGTCCGCTTCCCTGAAGCCGCGCCGCCAGGCCCGGAACTTCAGTCGTTTGCGTCGTGTTTCATCGGTGTCCATGCAGGCGGGGGCGGTATAGGGCCCCGAGGCCGGGCGCGCCAGGGGCAAGCGGTGGCATTCGTGGGCCACCGTGCGGTGCACATCACGGCTGACGCGCCGCCGCCGGCATCGCGCTATGCTCACCCCATGCGGCCCGAGATTCTGTTTCCCCTGTTCGCCCCGATCACCACGCTGAAAGGCGTGGGCCCACGGGTTGCGCCGCTGCTGGAGAAACTGGCGGGGCCGATCGTCCGCGATGTGGCGTTTCTCGCCCCCCACACCCTGGTGCGCCGCCGCCCGGCCCAGGTCGCCAGCGCCATTGAGGGCGAGGTGCAGACCTTCACCGTGACCATCGACGCCTACCAGCCCCCGCGCGGGTCGGCCCAGCCCTGGAAGGTGCGCACCTTCGACGGCACCGGGTTCCTGACCCTGACCTATTTCGGCGGCGTCGGCGGCGGGATCGAGAAGCGCCACCCCGTGGGCTCGATCCGGGTGGTGTCGGGGCGTGTGGACCGCTACGGCTCGGAGCTGCAGCTCGCCCATCCGGACTATATGGTTGCACCCGAACAGGCCAGCGACATCCCCGAACTGGAGGCGATCTACCCCGCCACCGCCGGCCTACCGCCCCGCACCGTGCGCCGCTTTGTGCTGGAGGCCCTGGCCCGCACCCCGGACCTGCCGGAATGGCAGGATCCCGCCTGGCGGGCGCGGGAAGGATTTCCCACCTGGCGCGCTGCCCTGGCCCGCCTGCATGCGCCCCAGGGCGAGACCGACCTGGCCCCCCAGGCGACCCACCGCCGCCGCCTGGCCTATGACGAACTGCTGGCCCATCAGCTGGCCATGGCCCAGCGCAAGGCCGACCGCCGGGCCGAGCCCGCCCGCGCCATCGCCCCCAGTACGCCGGGCGATCAGCTGCGCGCCGCCCTGCCCTTCGCCTTCACCGGCGCCCAGGACCGCGCCCTGGCCGAAATCCGCCGCGACCTCGCCTCGGCGGAGCGGATGAGCCGGCTGATCCAGGGGGCCGTGGGCTCCGGCAAGACGGTGGTGGCCATGACCGTCATGGCCGACGTGGCCGCGTCTGGCGGCCAGTGCGCCCTGATGGCGCCCACCGAGATCCTCGCCCGCCAGCACCATGACACCATCGCCGGTCCCCTCGCCGATCAGGGGATCGCCGCCGTCCTGCTCACCGGCCGCGACAAGGGCGCGGGGCGTCAGGAAAAGCTGGCGGCGCTGCGGACGGGCGCGGTCGCGGTCGCTGTCGGCACCCACGCCCTGTTCCAGGAGGAAGTGGCGTTCCATCGCCTGGACCTGGCGGTGATCGACGAACAGCATCGCTTCGGCGTCGCCGAGCGCCAACGGCTGCAGGCCAAGGGCGCGGCGGTCCACCTGCTGGCCATGTCGGCGACGCCGATCCCGCGCACCCTGGAGCTGACGCTCTACGGCGACCTGGATGTCTCGCACATCGAGGAAAAGCCGCCGGGCCGCACGCCGGTGGCCACCCGCGCCGTGCCCATGGGCCGGGTCCATGAGGTGGAGGCCAGGCTGCGCGACGCCGCGGCGCAAGGCGCCCAGGCGTTCTGGATCTGCCCGCTGGTGGCGGAGTCGGAACTGGTGGACCTGAAGGCTGCCGAGACCCGCGCCCGGGAACTGCGCCAGCGGATCGGCCCCAGCGTCGGCCTGATCCATGGCCAGCTGCCGGCGGCGGAAAAGGACGCGGTGATGGCGGAGTTCGCCGAGGGCCGGCTCTCGGTGCTGGTGGCCACCACCGTGGTGGAGGTGGGGGTCAATGTTCCCAACGCCACCATCATGGTCATCGAGCAGGCCGAGCGCTTCGGTCTGGCCCAGCTGCATCAGCTGCGCGGCCGGGTGGGCCGGGGCGTGCGCGAGAGCGCCTGTGTGCTGCTCTACGATCCGCCCCTGTCGGAGATCGCCCAGCGGCGGCTGGACGTGCTGCGGCGCACCGACGACGGGTTCCTGATCGCCGAGACCGATCTGCAGCTGCGCGGCGGCGGCGACGCCCTGGGGCTGCGTCAGAGCGGTTTTCCGGACTATGTGTTCGCCGACCCTTTCGCCCACCGCGACCTGATCCTCGCCGCCGGCGACGACGCCCGCCTGATCATGGCCCGCGATCCGCAGCTGGAGAGCGAACGCGGCCGCGCGCTCAGGGTGTTGCAGGAACTGTTCGACTGGCGGCCGGGGGCGAAGGACGCGGGATAGCCGCCGGCGAAGCCCGCAGCCACGCCGCGCGCCGGGCCATCGCATCGGCTTCGAGGTTTCCGTAGAACAGGTTGAATCCCGGTATCTTCTTGCGATCCTCCCAGCTTCCGGACGGCAGCAGGGCCGAGGAGCGGGGTTTCGACACCTGCAAATGGCCGCGGACGCAGCGGGCCTGGACCTGGCGGGTCAGGAAGGCCGGCCGCGCGCCCCACTCCAGATCCGTGGCGTTGACCGCCCCGAGGTTGAGGCGCGCCGGGGCCTCCCGGTCGCTCACGGCGCCCAGCATCGGGTTGAAGCACAGAAGCGCGCGGCCGTTGAGGTTCTCCAGCTCACCGCCCGCGCCCCAGACCAGCGAGCGGTCGCGCAGGTCGGCGCCGCGCCGCAGATCGCCCGCCGGGACGCTGACCCAGGCGGCCAGGCAACCGACCTCGGCGGGCCCGCGGCAGGCCGGGACCGGCAGGCTCTCGGCCGGCGTCGCGGTTTCGATCAGATAGGCGGCGACCAGGCGCGCCCTTGCGTCCGGGTCCGGCGCGATCTCCTCGGCCAGCAGCCGCGCGGCCAACAGACCGCCCTGTTCGATCCCCACCAGGATGAACGGACGCTGGCCGCTTGAGGTGTCGCGGAACTGACGGAAGGCGCGGGCGACGTCGCCAT
>CAXNKO010000185.1:0-5058 GCA_964202685.1 Caulobacterales bacterium | reverse complement strand
CAGCGGCCCCGGAGCGATCCGGGGCCGCTTGCCTGGGCGGACAGCCGGTCGGGAGGCACGCATGTGGTATCTGCTGGTGAAGGCGCTGGTGTCCGGCGTCCTCGTGGCCGCGGTGTCGGAGATCGCCAAGCGCTATCCCGGCTGGGGCGGCCTTGTGGCCTCGCTGCCGCTGGTGTCGGTGCTGGGCATGGTCTGGCTGTGGCGCGACACCTCCGATCCACAGCGGATGGCGGCCCACGCCACGGCGACCTTCTGGTTCGTGCTGCCATCGCTGCCGATGTTCCTGTTGGTCCCGGCGCTGCTGAAGCGCGGCGTGGGCTTCTGGCCGGCGCTGGGGGCAGGCTGTGTCCTGACCATGGCCCTCTACCTCGCCGTCATCTGGCTCGGCCCACGGATGGGGCTTCGCCTCTGACGGCGAGGCGCGCCGCTCAGTAGTCGAACCGCAGGGTCGCGCCGTAGGTGCGCGGCTGACCCAGGAAGGCGTTGAGCTGGCCGGTCTGGGCGAAGGCGTCGAACACCACCTGGTAATAGTCCTGGTTGGTGAGGTTCTGGGCCCAGGCCTCCAGGGTCCAGCCCTTGTCCTTGCCGCCGATACCGATGCGGGCGTTGAACAGCGCCAGTTCCTTCTGCAGCTTGCCGGGGTTGAGGTCGGAGCCGGTGTTGTAGGACGAGGTGTATTTCATGCCCAGGTTGGAGCGGAACACCAGCTTGTCGGAGATCGGCCGCTCCAGGGTGCCCGACAGGGTCGCCGACCACATGGGCGCGAAGGAAATTCGCGCGCCCGGCAGGCGCGGCGAGATTCCCGTGCGCGGTGCGAACTTGCCATATTCGGTGACCGCATAGGTGACGCCGCCCTGGAAGCTCAGCCCCTCCACCGGGGTGAACCAGACCATGTCGGCATCGACGCCCTTGGAGGTCACCTTGGGGATCGAGTCGACGATGAAGCTGATGCCGGTGAAAGTGTTGAGCTGGAAGCCCTTGAAGGTCTGGTGGAAGACACTGGCGTTGGCCAGCAGGCTGCGGCCGAACAGGGTCGATTTCACCCCGCCTTCGTAGCTGTCGACGAACTCACCGGGGAAGCTGGTGTCGGCCCTGGCCGAGCCGACGCCGTTGCG
Organism: Caulobacterales bacterium; assembly: GCA_964202685.1. Classification (GTDB taxonomy): domain Bacteria; phylum Pseudomonadota; class Alphaproteobacteria; order Caulobacterales; family Caulobacteraceae; genus Phenylobacterium. The sequence goes on along the minus strand of CAXNKO010000185.1, from coordinate 3,943 downwards.
GGCCCGGTCGAGGTTGAAGCCGCCGGCCTTATAGCCCCGGGCGTAGGAGACATAGCTTAGCACCTGGCGGTTGAACCGGTAGGCGGCCTTCACCGTGCCGCTCCACTCCTTCTCCTTGCGCGACTGTTGGGTGGTGAGGTTGTTGAAAGCCGGATCGTTGAACGGCGCGCAGATGGTGCCGATATAGGTCGGCGTCGCCGCGCCCAGCGCCGCGGTGATCTGCGGCGCGCGGGCGAGGGTGGCCGAGCAGACTGCGCCCAGGTGGGTGTTGATGTACTGGGCGTCGAGGTCCTTGTCCTCGACGGTGTAGCGCAGGCCGACGGTGAGCTCGAGGCCGCCCATGGCGTAGCTGTTGTTGGTGAACACCGCGAAGCTCTTGGACGACTGGTCGAAGGTGTCGATCTGTCCGGTTCCCGGCACAATCAGCGTACCGAACGGCCGCGCCGCGAGCTGCGAGACCAGCGCCGGGTTCGTACCCCCGGACAAGGCCAAGCCGAGATAGGGCTCCAGATTGCGGCCCAACAGGAAGGACTGGTTGAAGTCGAGATTTTCGTCGGCATAGAAGCCGCCCACCAGCCAGGTCAGGCCGCCGCCCGAGCCGGCCAGCCGCAGTTCCTGGCTGAACTGCTTGAACTTGGTGAAAAAGCTGCCGTCATCGGCGCGGTAGGCCAGGTCCGCCGTGGAGAAATCCGCGTCGATGCCGTTCAGCGAGTTCCAGCTGCGGGCCGCGGTGATCGAAGTCAGCGTCGCGCCGCCAAGGCCATCGATGTCCCAATTGGCTTCCAGCGAGGCGCCTTTGTCGGTGATTTTTTGCGGCGTGGGGCGGTTGGAGTAGGCTACCCGCGCGAACGGGTTGGAATCGGCGGCCTTGGCGCCGGACACCGCGGCCAGGATCGCCTGGGTGGCGTTGTTGTTGATGCCCACCGACACGCAACAGTCTTCGTCGCGCTTGGAATAATCGACGATCAGCCGCAGGTCGAGAGTGTCGGAGGGCTCGAACAACAGCTGCAGCCGGCCGGTGTAGACGTTCTGGTCGGCGCCTTCCGTGGATCCGCGGGTGCTCGCCGTCCCGCCGGTTTTGACGTCATAAAAGCCGTCGCGATTGCGCACCGCCACATAGAGCCGCCCCGCGGCGTTGTCGCCGAGGGGTCCGGAGATGGACTGCGAAGCCGCGAAAGCGCCGTAGTTGCCCGCCGTCACCTCTGAATGGGCCTCCAGCGTGCGCGACGGCTTGGCGCTGATGATGTTGATGACCCCGGCGGAGCTGTTCTTGCCGAACAGGGTGCCCTGCGGGCCCTTCAGCAACTCGATGCGCTCCAGTTCGCCCAGGTCGCCGAAGCCGACGCCGTTGCGCGGCCGGTAGACCCCGTCGATCACCACGCTCACCGAGGATTCCAGGCCGGGGTTGTCGCCCACCGTGCCGACGCCGCGGATCCGCGCGGTGGTGACGTTCTCGCCGGTGGTGGAGGTGACCAGCAGGCCCGGGGTCAGCAGGGTGAGGTCCTTGATGTCGCGCACCCCGGTGTCGCGGAGCAGCTGGCCGCTGACCGCCGTCACCACGATCGGCACGTCCTGCAGGCTCTGGCTGCGCTTCTGGGCGGTGACGATGATCTCGTCCACTGTAGGCGCGTCGTCCTGCGCCAGGGCGCTGGTGGCGATCATCGCCGCAGATAGGGAGGCCACGGAGGCGGACGTCCTGAAGATTTGGAAGGCCGTCATGGGAACTCCCTGGGCTGTTTCCTCGGATGACGGTCTTACGCCGTCAATACAGCGCATTAGACACCGCGTCGGTTCGCTTGGCGTCCACAGAAATTGACGCGCCCGTCATGAAAGCGCGGCGGCTGTGGCCTACGCGCCACAGTCAGGCTGGCCCCGCGCTGCGCCGCCCCTGCGCCCAGGCCAGAACTCCGGCCCCGAACAGGATGGACAGCGCCGAACCGACCACCACCCCCAGGCGCACCTGGCCCTGCAGGTCGTCATGGCCGTCGAAGGCCAGGCCGCCGATGAACAGGCTCATGGTGAAGCCGACCCCGCACAGCATCGACACGCCCCAGAGCTCGACCCATTTCGCGCCGGTGGGCCGCCGGGCCAGCTTCAGGCCGATGGCCAGGGCCGCGGCGCCGAACACCCCCAGCGGCTTGCCGACGAACAGGCCGGCGGCCACCCCCAGCGCCAGCGGATCGAGCATCACTCCCGCGCCCTGGTCGGCCAGGGAGAAGCCCGCCGCCACGAAGGCGAACAGCGGCAGGATCAGGAACGCCACATAGGGATGCAGGCCGTGCATGAAGTCCTGCAGCGGCCCCCGCTCGCCCGCCCGGCGTGGGCCGATCGGAACGGTGAGCGCCGCCGCCACCCCGGCGAGCGACGTGTTGACCCCCGACTCCAGAGTGAAGGCCCAAACGAAGGCGAACGCCGCGGCATAGAACAGATAGGGCGCGCGATTCCATCGCCCCAACACCGCCATCACCGCCAGTCCGGCCGCGGCGCCCGCCAGCATGCCCAGCTTCAGGTCCTGGGTGTAGAGGATGGCGATCAGCGCCACCGCCGCCAGGTCGTCGGCGATGGCCAGGGTCAGCAGGAAGATCCGCAGCGACGCCGGCGCCCTGGGCGCGGCGATGGCCAGGGCCGCCAGGGCGAAGGCGATGTCGGTGGCGGCCGGGATTGGCCAACCGATCGGATGGCCGCCCGGCTGGGCGTTGATGGCCAGATAGACCAGCGCCGGAACCGCCACTCCGCCCACCGCCGCCAGCACCGGCAGGGCCAGCCGGCGCGGATTGGACAGCTCGCCGCGCAGCACCTCGTATTTGATCTCCAGCCCGACCACGAAGAAGAACACCGCCATCAGCCCGTTCTTGACCCATTTGAGCAGGCTCATGGTCTGTTCGAAGTCGCCGATCTGGACGGTGACTTCGTGGTCGATGATGGCGAAATAGCCGCCGGCGAACGGGGTGTTGGCCCACAGGATCGCCAGGCCGGCGGCGGCGGCCAGCAGCACGCCGGCGCCGCTTTCGGTCTTCAGGAACTCCAGGGTGGGACGGGTGGACATCGGCCTTGACTAGCATGGCGCAAGGTCGCGGAAACCCGCATTTGACGGCGCTCCGTTGCGTCGCGCGCGCTGACGGGTTCAAAGGGACCATGCCGCTCGGCCCACAATATCGACCTGAACCGCACCTGCCCGAACTGGGGGCGGATTTCGCCGATCCGGTGGACGCGGCGGCGTTTCCGCAGACCATCCTGCGCTACCGCAACGACCGCGCGGCGGCCACGGTGGGGCTGGACGGGCTCAGCGACGCGGAGTGGCTGACCCATTTCGGCCGCTTCCAGCCGCTGCCCAACAACCTGCCCCGGCCGCTGGCCATGCGCTATCACGGCCATCAGTTCCGCTCCTACAACCCCGACCTGGGCGACGGCCGCGGCTTCACCTTCGCCCAGCTGCGCGAAGCGGGAAGCGACCGGCTGCTGGATCTGGGCACCAAGGGCACTGGCCAGACCCCCTGGTCGCGCCAGGGGGATGGGCGGCTGACCCTGAAGGGCGGCGTGCGCGAGGTGCTGGCCACGGCGCTGCTGGAGGCGCTCGGCGTGCCCACCTCGCGGTCGTTCTCGCTGGTGGAGACCGGCGAGGCGCTGATCCGTGGTGACGAACCCAGCCCCACCCGCGGCGCGGCCCTGGTGCGGCTGTCGCACAGCCATATCCGGTTCGGCACCTTCCAGCGGCAGGCCTATCTGCAGCGCGCAGACCAGATCGGCCGGCTGATCGACCACGCCGTCGCCCACTACTCTCCGCAGCTGGACAATGCGCCGGATCGCGGCGTGGCGCTGCTGGCCGCCATCTGCGAGCGCTCGGCCCGGCTGGCGGCGTCCTGGATGGCGGCGGGGGTCGTGCACGGGGTGCTCACCACCGACAACATGAACCTCAACGGCGAGAGTTTCGACTACGGCCCCT
>CAXNKO010000184.1:0-5107 GCA_964202685.1 Caulobacterales bacterium | reverse complement strand
GCTTATCGGTCATGCCCAATCCAGAACATCCGTGGTTGCCGGCCAAGCGTGAACCAAAAGGCGATCCTGAAGATAGCACGGTCTACCTTGCCGTGGGGCGGGCTTTGTCGCGATGGGAGTGGTTGGAAGCTACCCTGGCTGAAATCTTCAAGTTGCTCTGCAACGCCGAGTTTGACGGAGCCGAGCGGGCGTATGGCTCCGTGGTCGCTTTCAGCGGGCGTCGCAACATGCTGGACGCCGCCTTCGAGGTGTTCCCGTGGCGCCGAAAAGACGATGTGAAGCGATTTCCGAAACTCGTGGAGCAAATCCAGAGATTCAGTGCCCGCCGAAACGAAATCGCCCATGGCAACGTCATGGGCATCGGAATCCAGGGCGAAAACCTAGGTTTCTACCTTGTCCCCGCCAGTTACAATTCCAACAAGCAGTACACCGTGTGGGACCTGATGGATGCAAGCAGCGCCCAGAGACACATGGAGATGACCGCGGGGAAGTACGCTTACACCAGCGCCCAGATCAACGCCTATGAGTCCCACTTCCTACGGTTGCGCGAAGAAGTCATCGACTACATGATCCCCATTCGAAAGTACGTCAGAGAGGGCCGATAGGATCTCATCGGTGCAAATTTCAACGTGACTACGGTGGCGCCACATGAAGTTATATTAAAATAAAATGGCAGTTGGTTGGGGTTATTCCGAACTGAGTCACGGCGACAATTGCGAATTAATTCAGTAAAACTAGAAGTAATGAAATAATATGATATCATAAAACTGTTTGTTATGCTTCCACAATCTCTGTCCTTACCCCTTTGAACCCAATCACGCTCCTGTCATTCAAGTCACATCGAATAGCTATTGTTCACGGCGGTGACATGAGCACTGATCTCCATCCCCCCGGTCCCATTCCGCGATAGCGAGAAACCAGGCGTTTTTCAGAACCTACGAGCGTCCGAAATCCCGCCGGCGATCCCGCGCGGATTTGCTCACAGAACGCAAAAAAGCCTGGATCCCCGCCTGCGCGGGGAAGAGCGGAAAAGGGTGTTGGATCAATGGCTCGTTCGTTGGGGTCGAACGGATCATGGGCGAATCAAAGCGCACCCCTTCACCACAACCTCCACCCCGCCCCGCCCTACAGCCCCAGCCGTTTCGCCCGTCCCGCCACGGTCATGGCCAGGCGCTCGGCGATCAGGTGGTCGGGGGCGCCGGTGCTCTTGCAGGCGCGGTCGGCGTTGAGGATCTGCGGTTGCAGGCGATCGAGTTCGTCGAGGCTCCAGGCCCGAGCCTGGCGCAGGAACTCGCGCTCGTTCTTCCAGAACACTCCGGAGGCCTTGGCCGCCTCGGCCAGGCCGGCGCCGGCCTTGGTGAGGGTCAGCGTGCGGCGCAGGCGGGCCAGGTGCAGGCCCATGGCCCGCACCGCGCCCGGCCCGCCCTCGCCCTCCTGGGCGGCGCGGCGCAGGGCGGCTTGCGCCTCGGCGACGCGGCCGCCGAAGGCGTCGTTGGCGGCGTCGGCCAGGGAGGCCTCCGGCTCCACCCCCAGGAACGGCTCCAGGTCGGCGGGCCCGGCGCTCACCCCGGAGCCGGGGCCGAGGTAGAGGGCCAGCCGCTCGATCTCCTGGCGGGCGACGCCGCGCTCCCGGGGCAGGCGGGCGACGAACAGGGATAGCGCCTCCGGGGTCAGCGACACCTTGTCCCTGGCCAGGCTCTCGCGCACCAGCCGGGCGGTGTCGCCCACCTCGTCCTCGTAGCAGGGGATGGCCGCGGCCCCGGCGGCGGCCTCGGCGGCCTTGCGCAGGGTCGAGCCGCGGGCCGGCAGTTCCCCCGCCTCGATGAGCAGGAAGGCGTCGGGGTTGAGGCCGCCGGCGGCGTGGGTGGTGAGCGCCTCGGCCACGGTCTTCTCCAGGCTGGCCTTGTCGCTGGCGAAGCGGAGCCGCACCAGCCGGCGGCCGCCCATCAGCGACTGGGCCGAAAGCTCCCCCTCCAGCCGCGCGCCATCCCCGTCCAGGTCGCGCTCATTGAGCATGGCCACGTCGAAGGGATCGTCCGGCCGCGCGGTGACCACCTTGGCCAACTGGTTGGCGCGGTCGCGCACCACCCCCTGGTCGCGGCCATAGAGCAGCACGCAGCGGACGGCCGGATCGGGTTTGCCCAGGAACCGCTCGATGTCGGGGCGGCGGCTGAGGATCATCGCCGGGCGGCCGGGCTCAGCCCTTGGCCCGGTTCGCCATCCAGGCGGCCACTTCCAGCTGAATGCGCCGGGCGGCCTCCTGGGCGGCGCGGTCGGCCACGTCCTGCTGGGCGGCGATGGAGGCGTAGGGCTGGTCGGCGGAGTCGTAGGTCAGCTGGATGCGCACCTGGCCGTTGCGGGCCCGCTCCCCCGACGGCAGCCGGATCAGGGCATAGGTGGCGATGAGCACATATTCGTAGCGGGTGGCGACATTGTCGATCCGTAGGCCGCGGGGATAGCGCTGCTCGGTGAGCTGCAGCTCCATGCGATAGGCGGGCGCCGCGCCGCGGTCCTTGGCCAGGGCGTCGTCGAGATATTCCCGCAGCAGGTAGCCGGTGCGCCCCTCCGGCGCCACCACCTGCACCGCCGCCAGCCCCGAGGTCACCCCGGGGGTCGCATAGAGGGGGGTGAAGCCGCAGCCCCCCAGGCCCAGGGCGGCGAAGCACAGCAAGGCGGTTAGGGCGCGGCGCATCTCAGCTGGCCACCACATTGACGATACGGTCCTTCACCACGATCACCTTGCGAATGGTCAGGCCCTCCAGCCGCCGGGCGATCTCGGGATCGCCAAGCACGATCTTCTCCACCTCGGCGGCCTCGGCGCCGGCCGGGGCGCTGATCTCGCCCCGGCGCTTGCCGTTCACCTGCACCGGCAGGATCAGCACCTGGTCCACCACCAGGGCCGGATCATAGTCCGGCCAGGGTGCGTTCACCACCATGCCCTGGCCGCCGATCCGCGCCCAAGCTTCCTCGGCCAGGTGAGGGGTGAAGGGGGCCATCAGCCGGGCGAAGACCGACAGCGCCGCCGCCCGCTCGGCCAGCCGCGAGGGGCTGGCCCCCTTGGCGGGGTTGGCCTTCAAAACGTTGAGAAAACTGTAGAGCTGGGCGATGCCGGAATTGAAGCGGAAGCTCTCCACCGCCTCGGTCACCGCCTTCACCAGCCGGTGGGCCGCCCGGCGCAGGGCCAGGCCCTCGGCGTCGGGCTGGGCCGGCGCCGGGCCGGGGGCGGGCTGGCTGTCGAACTCGTCCCACACCCGGTTGATGAACCGCCAGGTGCCCTGCACCCCGCTGGTGGTCCACTGCACGTCGCGCTCCGGCGGCGAGTCGGAGAGGACGAACAGCCGGGCCGCGTCCACCCCATAGGCGTCGAAGATCTCGCCCGGGGCCACGGTGTTGCGTTTGGACTTGGACATCTTTTCCACGTCGCCGATGATCAGCGGCTCGCCGGAGCCGATCAGCTTCGCGCGGCGCGTGGCGCCCTCGGCGGCGATCTCCAGCCGCGCCGGCTCCACCCATTCGCCGTTCTGGCGGCGGTAGGTCTCGTGGGTGACCATGCCCTGGGTGAACAGGCCGGCGAACGGCTCGCGCACCGACAGCATGCCCTCGTCGTGCAGGGCGCGGTTGATGAAGCGGGCGTAGAGCAGGTGCAGCACGGCATGCTCCACCCCGCCCACATATTGGTCCACCGGCATCCAGTAGTCGGCGGCGGCCTTGTCCATGGGGGTGTCGGCGTCGGGGCTGGTGAAGCGGTCGAAGTACCAGGACGAATCCACGAAGGTGTCCAGGGTGTCGGTCTCCCGCACCGCCGCCGCGCCGCAGTCGGGGCAGGCGGTGGTCTTCCAGGTGGGGTGCCGGGCCAGGGCGTTGCCCGGCTTGCTGAAGTCGAGGTCCTCGGGCAGGGCCACCGGCAACTGCGACTTGGGCACCGGCACGACGCCGCACTTGTCGCAGTGGACCACCGGGATCGGACAGCCCCAGCCCCGCTGGCGGGCCACGCCCCAGTCGCGCAGGCGATAGACGGTGGCGCCCTGGCCCTGACCCTGAGCCTCGATGCGGCCGATGGCGGCGGCCTTGGCCGCCTCCACGCCGAGGCCGTCGAGGAAGCCGGAATTATACAGGGTCCCGGGGCCGGTGTAGGCTTCGGTCCCCACCTGGAAACTGGCCGCATCGCCCCCCGGCGGCAGCACCACCGGCGTCACCGGCAGGCCATACTTGCGCGAGAAGTCCAGGTCGCGCTGGTCGTGGGCCGGGCAGGCGAAGATGGCCCCGGTCCCGTAGTCCATCAGGATAAAGTTGGCGATCCACACCGGCAGGGTCGCGGCGGGATCGAAGGGGTGGACGACCCGCAGGCCGGTGTCGACGCCGATCTTCTCCGCCGTCTCGATCTCGGCCTCCGACGCGCCGCCCTTGCGGCATTCGGCGATGAAGGCGGCGATCTTCGGATCGGCGGCCAGCCGCTCGGCCAGGGGATGGTCGGCGGCGACACCGACGAAGCTGGCCCCGAACAGGGTGTCGGGCCGGGTGGTGTAGACCTCCAGCCCGGCCTCGAAGCCGGCCGGCGCGGATCCGGCGAACTTGAAGGCGAACTTCAGGCCCCTGGAGCGGCCGATCCAGTTCTCCTGCATCAGCCGCACCTTGTCGGGCCATCGATCCAGGCTGCTCAGACCTTCCAGCAACTGGTCGGCGTAGTCGGTGATGCGCAGGAACCACTGGGCCAGCTTGCGCTTTTCCACCACCGCGCCGGAGCGCCAGCCGCGGCCGTCCACCACCTGCTCATTGGCCAGCACCGTCTGGTCCACCGGGTCCCAGTTGACCACGCCTTCCTTGCGGTAGACCAGGCCGCGCTTCCACAGGTCGAGGAACCAGGATTGCTGCTTGCCGTAATAGGCCGGATCGCAGGTGGCGAACTCGCGGCTCCAGTCGATGGACAGGCCCAGGCGCTTCAGCCCCTCGCGCATCTTGGCGATGTTGTCGTAGGTCCAGGTCCTGGGATCGACGCCGCGCTCCATGGCGGCGTTCTCAGCCGGCAGGCCGAAGGCGTCCCAGCCCATGGGGTGCAGCACGTTGAAGCCTTTGGCGCGCTGGTAGCGGGCGATCACGTCGCCCTGCG
>CAXNKO010000183.1:0-5112 GCA_964202685.1 Caulobacterales bacterium | reverse complement strand
TGGACGTTGCTGGGCGACGCCGGGGCCAAGGTCCAGGCTCAGCTCGACGAGGCCGAGGCCCTGCGCACCGAAGCCCAGGCCCTGCTGGCCCAGATCACCGAACAGCGGGCCGAGGCCGAACGTCAGGCTAAGGCGATGATCGCGGCGGCCAAGGCCGAGGCGGCCCGCATGCAGGCCGAGGCCAAGGCCAATCTCGCCGAGCAGATCGCCCGCCGCGGGCAGCTGGCCGAACGCCGCATCGCTGTCGCCGAGGCCCAGGCCACCGCCGACGTCAAGGCCGCCGCCGCCGACCTCGCCACCCAGATGGCCGAATCGCTGCTGGCCGGCCGCCTCGCCGGCGCCAAGTCGGATCCGCTGATCGACGCCGCCCTCGACCAGCTCGCCACCCGGGCGTTCAGCGCCGCGCGGTAGGGCGCGAGCCCTAAGCCCGGCCGCGCCGCCGCAGGTGACGGCGCAGGCGGCCGACAAAGCGAATGCGGCTCGGCAGGATCAGGCGCTCGATGCGCAGCGTCTGCTGCCAGGCCACCACCAGCACCTCGGGATCGCGCCGCAGCAGCCGGCGGATCGGCGAGATCATGCGCGGGTGCGCGCGCTGGAACTTCACGAACTGGCGGCGCGCCTTGAACGAGTTGCGCAGCACCAGCATCAGTCCGATGACGATCACCGGGACGCCGCCGGGACCCGGAAGCGGCGAGATCAGGATGCCGCCCAGCACGATCACAATGCCCAGCACAACCAGGAATGGCCGCAGCACCTTGCCGGCGACCTCCTTGGCGAGATCGTCAGTGGCGTAGCGGCGCGCGCGCGGCATGTGCAGAGCTATGAACACGGGTTTACTCGGCCTGAGACACGTGGGCCGCGCTTCTGAGGGGGAGGTCAGGCGGCGGCCACGCCTCACTGATATGCGTGCGAGGCCTGGGAACGTAAAGACAACGGGTGGTTAAAATCGGATCGGACGCTGTAAATCCTAAATCTGATGCGTGGGAGACACAGTTGTGGGGCTGTTGCGCCACGTCAGCCGCGGTTTGCGGGCCGCCAGCGTCTCGTCCAGCCGCCGCAACGGCGCCAGATAGGGCGCGCCCTTGAAACGCGCCGCATCGCCGGCCCGCGCCGCCCCCGCCAGCGCCCGCAGCGAATCGCAGAACCGGTCCAGCTCCCGGCGCGATTCGGTCTCGGTGGGCTCGATCAGCATCGCGCCGTGCACCACCAGCGGGAAGTACATGGTCATCGGGTGGAAGCCGGCGTCGATCATCGCCTTGGCGAAGTCCAGGGTGGTGATCCCGGTCCCCTCCAGCCAGCGGTCGTCGAACAGCGCCTCGTGCATGCAAGGCCCCTCGGGGAACGCCACGGTCATCACATCGGCCAGCCGCGCCTTGATGTAGTTGGCGTTCAGCACCGCGTCCTCGGCCACCTGGCGCAGGCCGTCGGCGCCGTGGCTGAGCATGTAGGCGTAGGCGCGCACGAACATGCCCATCTGGCCGTGGAAGGCGCACATGCGGCCAAAGCCCCGGTCCTCCTCCACCAGCGCCAATCCGCCCTCGCCGTGGACGATCCAGGGGGCCGGCGCGAAGGGCGCCAGGGCTTGCGACAGCACCACCGGCCCCGCCCCCGGCCCGCCGCCGCCGTGGGGGGTGGAGAAGGTCTTGTGCAGATTGATGTGCATGGCGTCGACCCCCAGGTCGCCGGGCCGGACCCGCCCCACGATGGCGTTGAAATTGGCTCCGTCGCAGTAGAAGTAGGCCCCGGCCGCATGGGTTAGTCTAGCAATTTCAATGATATCGCGCTCGAACAGGCCGCAGGTGTTGGGGTTGGTGACCATGATCGCCGCCACATCCGGGCCCAGCTTGGCGGCCAGTTCGGCGATATCGACGCGGCCTTCGGCATTGGCCGGAATCGATTCCACCTCGTAGCCGCAGAAGGCGGCAGTGGCCGGATTGGTGCCGTGGGCCGAGGTGGGGGTCAGGACGCGGCGGCGGGCCGCGGCGCCCCGGGCCTCATGGGCCGCGCGGATGGCCAGCAGGCCGCAGAGTTCGCCGTGGGCCCCGGCCTTGGGGGAAAGGGCCACCGCCGGCATGCCGGTCAGGGTCTTCAGCCAGTGGGCCAGCTGGTCCATCAGCTGCAGCGCCCCCTGTACGGTGGACTGGGGCTGCAGGGGATGGACGTCAGCGAAGCCGGCCATCCGCGCCGCCTTCTCGTTCAGGCGCGGATTGTGCTTCATGGTGCAGGAGCCCAGCGGATAGAGCGCCAGGTCGATGGCGTGGTTCTTCTGGGAAAGCCGCACATAGTGGCGCACCGCTTCCGGCTCCGACAGGCCGGGCAGGCCGATGGGCGCGTCCCGGGTCAGGCCGGCCAGGTCCGAAGCGTCCAGCGCCGGTTCGGCCAGATCGACCCCGGTGCGGTCGAAACCGCCCACCTCGAACAGCAAGGGTTCATCCTGCAGCAAGCCGCGCCCGCCGGTGGGAAATGGGGCGGGTTGCGCCATGATCGCCTCTTGGGGCTGGGTGGGCCGACCGACATTCAGCATGGCCATCAGTGGGTCCTCCGGGTCAGCGCCGCCGTGAGCGCCGCGATGTCCTCGCTGGTGGTGGTCTCGGTGGCCGCCAGCAGCAGCACGTCGTCCAGGCCCGCCCCCGGCTCCAGCCGCGAGAACGGCACTCCGGCGACGATGCCGTCGGCCAGCAGCGCCTCCACCGCCGCCGCCGCATCGCCAGGCAGCCGCACGGCGATCTCGTTGAAGAACCTGGGCGTCAGCACCGTGACCCCCGGAACCGCCGCCACCGCCGCCGCCAGCTCGCGGGCCCGGGAATGGTTCAGCGCCGCCAGCCGCCGGAGCCCCGCCTCCCCCAGCAGCGACATGTGGATCGAGAACGCCAGGGCGCAGAGGCCGGCGTTGGTGCAGATGTTCGAGGTCGCCTTCTCCCGGCGGATATGCTGCTCGCGGGTGGACAGCGTCAGCACGAACCCGCGCCGGCCCTCGGCGTCCACCGTCTCGCCGCACAGCCGCCCCGGCATCTGCCGCACATGTTTCTCCCGCGCCGCGAACAGCCCCACATAGGGGCCGCCGAAGTTGAGCCCATTGCCGATCGACTGGCCCTCGGCCACGGCGATGTCGGCCCCCATCTCGCCGGGCGAGCGGATCAGGCCGAACGACACCGCTTCGGTGGTGACCACCACCATCAGGGCGCCCGCCGCGTGCGCCGCCGCGGCGATGGGGGTGAGGTCGGTGACCACCCCGAACACATTGGGGTTCTGCACCACCACGCAGGCGGTGTCGGCGTCGATGGCCTGGATCACCGCCGCCTCGGCGTCGATAGCCGAGGCCAGACGCACGATCTGCATGCCCTCGGCGTGGGCGATGGTCTGGGTCACCGCCCCATAGTGGGGGTGCAGGCCGCCGGACAGCACCGCGCGGCTGCGCCGGGTCACCCGCTGGGCCATCATCACCGCCTCGGCGGTGGCGGTGGAGCCGTCGTACATCGACGCATTGGCCACCTGCATCCCGGTCAGCGCCGCCACCTGGGTCTGGAACTCGAACAGCACCTGCAGCGTCCCCTGGGCGATCTCCGGCTGATAGGGGGTGTAGCTGGTGAGGAATTCCGAGCGCTGGATCAGGTGGTCCACCGTGGCCGGCACATGGTGGCGATAGGCGCCCGCGCCGCAGAAGAACGGCCCCGCCCCGGCCGGGCGGTTGAGGCCGGCCAGCCGCGCCATCGTCCGCTCCACCTCCATTTCGCCGGCGTGCAGCGGCAGGTCGAACAGCTTGGGCCTGCGCGCGGCGGCCGGCACATCGACGAACAGGTCATCGATGGACTTAGCCCCGATCACCCCCAGCATCTCGGCCCGGTCCAGGTCGGAAAGCGGCAGATAGCGCATGGTCAGAGGCTCCCCAGAAAGGCTTGGTAGGCGTCGCGGTCCATCAGCGTCTCGAACTCGGCCAGGTCGGTGATCTTCAGCTTGGCGAACCAGCCCGCCCCCTCCGGCTGGGCGTTCACCGTGTCCGGGGCCTCGGCCAGGGCCGCGTTGGCCGCCACCACCTGGCCGGAGATCGGCGCATAGACGTCGGAGGCCGCCTTGACGCTCTCCACCACCGCCAGGGCGTCGCCGGCCTTCACCGCGCGGCCCATCTCGGGCGTCTCCACGAACACCACGTCGCCCAGCTGTTCGGCCGCGTAGGCCGTGATCCCCACGGTGGCGATGTCGCCCGAGAGCTCGACCCATTCGTGGTCCTTGGTGAATCGCATGCGGGCTCCTTCAGACCTTACGGACATAGCGGTGGGGGACGAACGGCAGGGCTGTGACCTGGGCGGCCTGGGCCTTAGCGCGCACGATGGCGGTGAGTTGCGTCCCGGGCGCGGAGAATTCCGGCGGCACATAGGCCATGGCGATGGGATGGCCGAGGCTGGGGGAAAAACCGCCGGAGGTGACCCGGCCCACCACCGCGCCGGCCGCCGTGGCGATCTCGGCGCCTTCGCGGGCCGGGGCGCCCTCGATTTTCAGCCCGACGCGGACGCGCGTCGGCCCTTGGGCAAGCTCGCCGGCGATGCGCGCCCAGCCGGGCATGTCGCCGGCCTTGCGCCGCCGTTTGGACACCGCGAAGGCCAGGTTGGCCTCGATGGGGGAGACCGTCTCGTCCAGGTCATGGCCATAGAGCGGCAGGCCGGCCTCCAGCCGCAGCGAATCGCGCGCCCCCAGCCCGATGGGCTTGACCCGCTCGTCGGCCAGCAGCCGGTCCCAGAACCCCCGCGCGGCCCGGCGCGGAACCAGGATCTCGAACCCGTCCTCGCCGGTGTAGCCGGACCGCGACACCGACAGCGACGCGCCGTCGAACTCCATCCGCCGATACTGCATGAACCCGAGCTCATCGGCCCCCGGCAGCAGCGCCGCCACCGCCGCGGCGGCGTCTGGCCCCTGCACCGCGATCAGCCCGCGGTCGTCGGCCCGCTCCAGCACGGCTTGGCCCGCCGCCGCCGCGGCGATGCGGGCGAAGTCGGCTTCCTTGGTCCCGGCATTGACCACGATCTGCAGCGAGCCCTGGCCCTGGTCGCGGATCGGCCGGCCGACCATCAGGTCATCGACGATGCCGCCGGCGTCATTGAGCAGCAGCGCCTAGCG
>CAXNKO010000182.1:0-5122 GCA_964202685.1 Caulobacterales bacterium | reverse complement strand
AGTACTCGGTGGCGCCCAGGTGCGCGGGGGCCACCGCCAGCGCCTGGCGGTAATAGGACTCGGCACGGACGAGATCGCCCTTCCGGCGCCAGGCATAGCCCTGATAGGTCAGCACGTCGGGGTGGGGTCCGAAGGCTGCGCGGGCCTCGTCGAGGGCGGCCAGGGCCTCGTCGAAGCGAGCCTCGTGGATCAGCCCCATGGCGGCGAGATAGGCGTGGTCGCCGGCCGCGGGCGCGGCGAACAGCAGTTTTTCGCGGTCCAGCGACGCGGCGGGAGCCTGGCCGCCGATCGCAAGCTTGACCGCCGCGATCGCCTGGTCCAACCGCTGGGCGTCGGGACAGACGCCGGCGCAGGCGGCGCCCCTGGCCACCAGCCAGTCGAGGGCGTCCACGGCCTTCTTGTCGTTCAGCCCGGCCAGCGCCAGGCCCAGGCCCTGGCGGGCGTCGATGTTCTCGGGCTCCAGCTTGACTGCTCGCTCATAAGCCTTGCGCGCGCCCTTGTGATTGGTCTGTCCGGCCTGGGCCTGGCCCAGCAGCCGCCAGACCTCGGCGTTCCTGGGATCGGCGCCACTGACCCGGGAGAGCGCCCGGGCCGCCTCCTTGTGGCGGCCGGCGTTGAGCGCCGCGACGCCGCGCATGTAGTCGGCGGCCGGATCGTAGGCCGGCGCCGACGCCGAGGGCATTGACTCGCCGCCGCCGCCCATCGCCAGCGCGCCGGGTCCGGCGAGCATCGCGGCGGCGGCGGCGATCACGATGATCCGCATCCGCATCCTCCTGTCCAGCGTATAGCCGGGCGAGTTTGCCACAGAACACTGGCCGCGTCAGCGCCGCGTGCAATCTCCCCGACAGCCGCCTATCCTGGCGGTCTCCAAACCGAAGGAAGATCCCTCATGTTCTTCACCCGCAAAGCTCTCGATATCCCGACGCCCGAGACCGCGCTCAAGGGCCGGCCCCAGGCCATCCCCACCACCGACAGCCACTTCATCAGCGGCCGTCCGCTCAAAGGCCCCTATCCGGAGGGTTTCCAGGCCGCCCAGTTCGCCATGGGCTGTTTCTGGGGTGTCGAGCGGGTGTTCTGGAATGTGCCCGGCGTCTGGGTGACGGCGGTGGGCTATGTGGACGGTCACACGCCCAACCCCACCTACGAGGAGGTCTGCAGCGGCGCCACCGGCCACACCGAGGCGGTGCTGGTGGTTTTCGACCCCAAGGCGGTGAGCTTCGAGCAGCTGCTGAAGGTGTTCTGGGAGGGCCATGATCCCACCCAGGGGATGCGTCAGGGCAATGACGTGGGCACCCAGTACCGCTCCGGGATCTATACCTATGACGCCGCCCAGGCCCAGGCGGCCGAGGCCTCTCGCGCGGCCTTCCAGCCGGCGCTCGCCGCCCGCGGCTATGGGCCGATCACCAGCGAGATCGCCCCGGCCGGGCCGTTCTACTTCGCCGAGGCCTATCACCAGCAATATCTGGCCAAGAACCCCGGCGGCTACTGCGGCGTTGGCGGCACCGGTGTCAGCTGTCCCATCGGCACGGGCGCTGCGGCCTAGACCCAGGGCTGGCGGATCCTAATCCAGGGCGTCGGCGGTATGGCGACGCGCATCGGTGTCGCGCACGTTCAGCGCATAGAGCAGGCCAATGAAGGCGCCCTTGACCCTGGGCAGCACCAGTAGGGTCAGGGCCGCCATTGGCAGCAGGATTGCCGGCAGCAGGTATTTCGGCGGCGCCTGCCAGACCACCGGCAGCAGCAGCAGCGGCACGATCACCAGGTGGCCGATCAGCAGGATGGTGAAATAGGCCGGGCCGTCGTCGGCCGGGTAGCGCGACAGGTCGCAGCCGCAGGACCGGCAGTTGGCCTCGACCTTCAGATAGGCCCAGAACAGGCGGCCCTCGCCGCAGGCCGGGCATCGGCCCCGCAGGCCGCGCGACATGGATAGCGCCACCGGGCGGCGGAAGGCGGGGTTGATCATGTCGCCTTTGTACGCAGGCAAAGCCTACAGAAAGATGACGCATGTCGCCGCATGCGGAAACATTGCGCCGGCGCGCGGGCAGGCCTCGGGGTTGTTGGAGGCCCCGGTCGGCAAGCCCCTATTTGCGGACGTCTTCGGCGGTGCTGGTGACCGCGCGACCGGCGGCCTGGACGTCCTTGCCGGCGCCGGAGATGGTGTTGCAGGCGGCCAGAAGCAGGGTGGCCGCGGCGGCGGCGAGAATGACGGCGTGGCGCATGGCGTATCTCCAGATTGAATCGGAAACTCTGCTGGCTATTAGTCTCAACCGCGGGGTTGAATAAAGCCCCAACGCACAGGCGTCACCCCGCCTCCAGCCATGCCAGGTCGGTGCTCAGCAGCGTCTCGGCCCGAGTCTCGAAGTCCTCGGTGGACCCCACCACCCGCCAGGCGGTGGGCGCGCGCTCCGGCTGGGTGGTGTAGCAACCGCCGCCGGCGTGGGAGTGGACCACGGCGTCCAGGTTCATGATCCGGCCGCCGCTGATGATGATGGCGCGGCGCAGCACCAGCGCCGCCTCGCCATCCTCCGCGCCCAGCTGGGTCTTGGCGAAGCCGGCGAAGCCGCGGCCCACCACCACGCCGGCATAGGGCTCCGGCCCCAGGATCGTCTGGCCGTCGGTCCACCAGCTTAGCAGGGCTTCCCCGTCGCGCCAAAGCTGGGCCGGCTCGTCGCGGCGTCCGCCATAGCCCACCGACATGTCGTAGCGCCGCCGCGTCACCCCCTTCGCCGCCACGGCCATGGCCAGGCCCGCCAGCTCGAACATGTGGGTGCAGAACAGCCGCATCTCCACATAGTCGGCGATGGCGCTCGAGCGGTCGTCCAGGGGCGCGCCGACGAACTTCGACCAGTTCTCGTGGGCGAAGGCGCAGGCGGCCCAGGGGATGCGCAGGGCCTCGGACTCCACCCCGGTCACCGTCTGGCCGTCATGGCGCAATCGGACGCGGAAATGGTGGTAGTCGTCTTCGACGGCGGCGCGCACCTCGCCGGGATGGGCGACCAGGGCGATACTGCGGCGCAGAACCCCGGCCGCGCGGCTGCAATCGGGCGGATCACTCATGACACACTCCTGGGGCTGGCCTGCCCCACCCCCTCACCACAGGGTCCGAACGCGACCGCCGTCAACGACCACTAGCTGGCCGGTGACATAGCTTGCCCGGGTGGAGCAAAGGAAGGCCGCCATCGCCGCCATCTCCTCTGGATATCCCAGCCGGCCCACTGGAATGTCCTCCCGGCGGTTGGCGGCGAACTCATCAAAGGCGCGTCCGGCCTCCTCGGCGCGACGCTGCATGTAGCTCGTATAGCGCTCGGTGGCGAAGCTGCCGGTGCCGAGGGTGTTGATGGTGATGCCGAACTTGCTCACCTCGTCGGCGAGGCTCTTGTTGAGCGCGGTCGTGCCGACCCGGGTCACATTGGCGGTCATCAGCGGCAGGTTGCGGTGGAGCTCCTTGGAGCAGATCGAGTTGACGGTGACGATCCGACCCCAGCCCTTGGCTTTCATGGCCGGAATCACCGCGCGGCTGAGGTGGACCTCGCTCATGACGATGTGCTCGTAGGCTTCGAGGAAGTCCTCGTCCTTGGTCTCGTCCCACAGGCCATGGGTAGGGCCGTAGACATTGGCGATGACGATGTCCGGGTCGCCGTAGGCCGCCTTTGCCGCCGCCACCGCGGCGTAGATTCCAGCCTTCACCGTCATGTCGGCGCTGACGCCGGTCGCCTCGCCGCCGGACCCACGGATGGCCGCCACGGTTTCGTCGACGGCCTCCTGGCCGCGGGCGGCGACCACCACCTTGCAGCCCTCACGGCCCAGCTCCTCGGCGATCGCGCGGCCGATGCCCTTGCTGCCGCCGCCGCACAGGGCGACCTTGCCGGCTATCCCGAAATCCATGTTTGCTTGCTCCTGAAGCGCGCGCCCGCCAGCCAGCTGCTGGCGGCGCGCGCCAATTCTCAACTCTGGTCGGCGCGGCAGGCTAGCTGCGCGACGCCTTGCAGGACCAGTTCGCCGCCTCATAGACGGCGCCGGGAACGGCGGCCTTCGATTTGTCGAACACCGACACCTGCGGGTAGGGGCAAACCAGGAAGTCCCGCGACGGCCCCTCCGCCTGGGCGATCCTCACCCCCGATTGGGTGGTGAAGTCGTCGCTGGCCTTGAACTGCAGCTGCGCCCGGTCGGCGCCGCGGTGCACGATCACGCCCGCGGGCGTCTTGCCCTGTTCCACCCAGTCGATCAGCGCCAGCAGCAGTTGGTCGGCGTGGTCGTGAGGCCCGGTCCCGCCGCCGCAGTGCCCGGCGCCGGGCAGCTGATAGAGGGTCGCGCACTTCGCCACCGCTTCCGCCCCGCCCAGTTTCGTTGCGGTCGCCTTGAGGAAGTTTTCGTTGGCGATGTTCGAGCAGCAGGGGTCGGAGACGCCCACCCAGAACATCACCTTGCCGCCGGACTTGGCCCAGCCGGAGATGTCCGGCGTGTCGGTGACATTGAAGCCGATCCGCGCCTCCTCGGCGTTCATCTTCTCCAGCTCCGCATTGGTCAGCGGGTTTTTGACGATGTCGCGGTCGGGTTGGTTCAGATAGGTCCGCGCCCAGGTGGTCTGGATCACCAGCGCGCCGGAGGTCTTGGGCATGTTCTCGGCCGAGGGGGTCGGGTCCCACGGCGGCGGTGTCGCGCCCAGGAAGGTCCACACGCTCATGTTGGAGATCGGCAGCGCGGTCTTGGCCAGGATGTTGTTGATGCTGGTGATTTCTGGCTGGGTCAGGCAGTCGGGGGCGTCGCCGGCCTTGCACTTCAGGCTGTTGAAGTCGAACTTGCACAGCCGGTGATCCCAGATCATCTCGTCCTTGGCCCCGTCGGCCATGTCGCAGGCGGCGGTGACCTTTTCGTCGGCGAATTTCAGCTTGGCCGGCGACAGCCACGAGCCCGGCTCGCGCACCATCTCAGCCACCTGGATCTCGAACGCGGTGCCTTTGCTGGGCGGCGCGGGCTTGCCCGGCTCATGGGGCCCGCCCGGCCAGCCGGCCAGCACGCCGTCATAGTCCTCCGGATGCTTGGAGATCGCCTCCATGCCCATCCGCCCGCCGCCGGAGCAGCCGGAGTGGTAGCGCCAGATCTTGTCGACCCCGTAATAGGC
>CAXNKO010000181.1:0-5127 GCA_964202685.1 Caulobacterales bacterium | reverse complement strand
CTGATCACCGAGGAGTTCGACGGCCCGCCCCCGCCGCCGGCGGTGCTGGCGGGCCTGGCCGCCTATGTCCGCGGCCTCGGCCCCGACGCCTGTCGCGGACCGCCGCGCGCGCCGCCCGGGCGCCGCGGCCCGGCTCAACGGCTGGCTGGCGGGGTCGGACGCGCTGGAGGCCGGTCTCCGCCACAGCGAAGCCGCCTCGCTGTTCAACCCCGCCCGCCTGCGCGCCGCGGCCATCGCCCCCTTGCCCGGCAAGGCGCCATGAGTATAGTGCGCCGCTCCGCAGGGCCGACCCTCCTGTGGCGGTCGGTGAGGTGGCGGAGTGGTCGATCGCGCACGCTTGGAAAGCGTGTTTACGGGAAACCGTAACGAGGGTTCGAATCCCTCTCTCACCGCCAACGCCCCTCGCCACAAATCTCTCTGAGCCCGTGGCGAGGCCAGAAAATCCCGTTGTATTACAGGATTTCTCCAAACTGGCTCCGGACTGCGCTTTCCAGGAAACGGCCGGATTTCTCTCTGAATGGGCTGATTGTCTCCAGACCTCCGCACCATGGCGATTTGGTGCGGAACGGAAAACGTCAGTAATTTCAGCATGATTTGAGACCGTCAAGGCGGCAGGTTTGTGAAAGCAACGCCACTCGAGACAGACCCAGAACGAACCAAAGGCCGAGCCCTCAACCAACAAGGCGGCCAATTGGCTGACTTGTCCGCCGTCAGCGCCTATTCGCCAGCCACTCGTTCAATTTGGACCACCGTCTGCGGCCCGAGACATTGCGTACGGCGATGGCCACGGCCTTCTTCTGGCCGACCAGCACGACGAGCTTCTTTCCGCGGGTCACGCCCGTGTAGAGCAGATTCCGCTGCAGCATCGTGTAGTGCTGGGTGAGCACCGGGATGACGACGGCGGGGTACTCTGATCCCTGTGATTTATGGATCGTCGCGGCATAGGCCGGGACGAGCGTATCCAACTCGCCGAAGCCATAGCTGACCGCGCGCCCATCGAAGCTCGCCGTCACCTCACCAAGTTCCAGGTCGACATTATCGATGTAGCCGATGTCGCCATTGTAGACCTCCTTATCGTAGTCGTTTTCGATCTGCATGACCTTGTCGCCAGGAGCAAAGCTCCAGCCGAAGCGTTCGACTTTTCGCTCACCGGGCGGATTTAGAACGGCCTGCAGTTCGATGTTCAGGGAGCGGGCGCCGACGCCGCCGCGGTTCATCGGGCACAGCACCTGAATGTCGCGAATGGGATCGAGACCGAAGCGCTGGGGGATGCGCGTCTTCACCAGCTCGACGATCCGCTGCACCGCGGTTTCCGGATCTTCCGCCTGTACGAAGTAGAAGTCAGTGTCGCCATCAGGCCGCGAGAGATCGGGGATAAAGCCCTGGTTGATCTTGTGGGCGCTGGTGATGATCCGGCTCTGAGCGGCCTGCCGGAAGACCTCGGTCAACCGCACCACGGGTACGGCGTTGGACGCGATGATGTCGGCGAGAACCTGCCCCGGGCCGACGGAGGGCAGTTGATCGATATCCCCCACGATCAGCAGTGCGGCCTGGTCGGGGATGGCCTTCATCAAGGCCTGCATCAGCATGACATCGACCATGGACGTCTCGTCGACGACCAGCAGTTCGCAGTCCAGCGGGTGGTCGCCGTTGCGCTTGAAGCCTCCGCCCTTGGGATCGACCTCCAGCAGCCGGTGAATGGTCTTGGCCTCAAAGCCAGTGGCTTCGGTCATCCGCTTGGCCGCGCGGCCGGTGGGGGCGCAAAGCAGCAGCTTCACCTGCTTGGCCGCCAGAATTTGCAGGATGGAGTTGACGATGGTCGTCTTGCCGACCCCTGGCCCTCCGGTGATGACCAGGACCTTCGCCAGCAGGGCGCGGCGGATCGCCACCACCTGACTTTCCGCCAAAGACAGGCCAGTCTTCTTCTCGATCCAGGGCAGGGCCTTTTCGGGATCGATGTGTCGCCAGGGGAGGCTCCCGTTGATCAGGCCAGTCAGTCGATCGGCGATCGCCTGTTCGGCCCGGTAGAGTCCGGCGAGGAAGATGCAGGCCGTCTCGCCGACGGTGTCGGCGATGACCGTGCCCTCGGACAGTTCGAGATCGAGCGCGGTCAGAACCAGACCCTGAGGAACTTCCAGCAGCGCTACGGCCAGCGGCGTCAGCTCCTCCGTGGGCAGGCCGCAGTGCCCCTGATCCATCGCCTCGGTCAGCGCATAGGAGATGCCGGCGCGGACACGCACCATCGCCGTCTTCTCGATGCCGAGCTTCATGGCGATTGCGTCGGCGGTCTTGAAGCCGATGCCGCGGATGTCGCGCGCCAGTCGGTAGGGGTTCTCGGTCATCACCTGGACGGCGTCCGAGCCGTAGGTCTTGAAGATCCGGACGGCGCGCGCCGTGCCAACCCCGTGGGTGTGCAGGAAGACCATGATCTCCCGCACGATCTTCTGGTCCGCCCACGCCGAGGTTATGCGTTTGGCCCGGACGGGCCCGATCCCGGTGACCTCACGCAGCCGGTCGGGTTCGGCCTCGATGATGTCAAACACCTTCTCGCCGAAGGCCTTGACCATCTTCCTGGCGTAGACCGGGCCGATCCCGCGGATCATGCCGGAGCCAAGATACTTCTCGATACCCTCGATGGAGGTCGGTTCAGACGTTCGCATGAACCGCGCCTTGAACTGCTGGCCATGGCTGCGGTCGTTCACCCACTCGCCAGAAGCAGTGATCCACTCGCCGGGGGAGATGGTGGCGGCGTGTCCCACCACGGTCACCAGGTCGCGGTGGCCGCGCGCCTTGATCCGGATGACGCAGAAGCCGCTATCGGCATTGTGGAAGGTCACTCGCTCGACCAGACCGGCAAGCACTTCCTGGACCAAAGGTTCCGGCTTTGACTTCATCGGCCCCGCCGCTCCGCGCGCCAGTCCCAGGGCATGTCGAACTGCCCCGACCAGACCCCGCGACCAGCCGCCCGCGCCTGGTCCTCGGCGCGGACGTAGTCCCGCGAGTAGCGCTTATAGGCGACCGCCCAGCCCTGGGTGACCAGCCAGCCGTTCAGATCCACGCCGCGGCTCCGGCACACTGCGACGGTCCGTCCGTAGCGATCGGTGTCACGGGGATCGCATGACACGGTCGATCGCCCGATCTGATCTGACAAAGCCAGTGATGCCTGCTGCCCACAGCGCCAGCGCTCGCCGGTTGTACGGGTGCAAAGCTGGCGGCTCTCGGGAGCATCAATGCCGTGGAGACGGATACGGACGCCGTGGATCTCGATGGTATCGCCGTCGATGACGCTGGCTACGCCGACGATCGGCGCGGCGGCGGCCGGGCTGGGCGTCACGAGCGCACCAAGAATGCCAGCGGCCAGGAGCAAACGCTGGATACAGCCAACCCAGGTCAATGGACGGTCGGCTTCTGGGTCGGGAACGCCTCGAGCATATGCTTTCGGGCCCGGGTGCATGACAGCACGGCCTCGTGGATTTCCAGCTCCATGATCCTGGTCAGCTCTCGGAGGTGTTTGAACGTTGCCTCGAGCTCAGTCCGGGTCTCGGCCTTCGGATCGCCGGCGACCAGTTCCTCGATGCCGGCCATCATGGCGCGCATCTCCGAGAGATGGCCTACCGCGACATGGGCGCGCTCGGGCAGATCCATCTGGTCCTCGCCGTTAAACAGACCCTCGATGAACCCGTCCAGTTCCTGGCGGCGTGTGGTCGCCAGCATCGCTAGATTCTGAGGCGTCGGCTCGGTGATCAGCCGCACAAGGCGGAACGGCTCACTGCGCTTCTGGTGTTTGGTGAGGCTGTTCCAGAGGCCGTTCACCAGGGCTCCAATGAGCTCGTTGGCCTCGTCCAAGGTGTCGAATGCCGGGAACTCTCCGCCCCAGAGATCCTGAACGATGCGCATGGGCGAGACGCTCAAGGCCGGTGTCGCCAGATTGCCCAGGAACCGGGTCCGAACCTCGTGCCAGGGCACAGGGCAGGCATAGCGATCAAGCAGGTCACGGATGGCCTTGTCGCTTGGGATGGCAGGGTTGGGCTTGCGGCTCATGGCCCTTGTTTAGCGAGGCCAGCACAGGCCGTCGATGTCCCGCTGGCGCTATGCCCCGAGGACTGCCCGCTGCTCCGCCCACACCACCGGAAACCCCACCAGCAGCCCCGCCATGGTCATGCCGGCCGGCTGGCGCCCCTCCATGATCGCCTCGATGATCTCGGGCGCCAGGAGCGTCAGTCGCAGCACGCGGCCTACATATGAGGCGTTGATCTTCTCGGCCGCGGCGACCTCCTCGATGGAGGCATAGACCCCGGTCTCGATCAGCTTTCGCCACCGGAACGCCCGGGCGATGGCTTTGATCATGGTATTGTCGACTCGCGGTCTGGGGGCCGCCCAGATCGGTTGTCCGCCATCGGGGGCCAGGATCAGCTTGCGGCCTCCGCGCTTGCGAATCTGCATGGGGATGCGAACCGTGAAGGTGTCGGAGGCGCTCATGCCGCGATCCTCTGCGCGGTGCTGATGCTGGCGAGCTCGCCGGCCAGACTCGACAGCCCGTCATTGCGCAGGCGGATCGCCACCTCGTCCGGGTGGATATCAACCCGATCGACCAGCAGCTGGATCACGCGGGCCTGCTCACCTGGGAACAGTTCCTCCCAGAGAGGATCAAGCTGGACCAGGGCCTCGCGCATCTCCTGCTCGGTCAGGTCGCCATCATGGCGATGACCCTCGCGCCACGCCGCGACGATCACCTCCGGCGCGCGCAGCATGTGACGCACCTGCTCGATCACCGCGGCCTCGATCTCCCCGGCGGGGACGCGGGCGATCGCGCTGGAACCAGCCCCGTGGTTGATGACGGTCTGGCTGACGTAATAGCGGTAGAGCCGCCCGGACTTGCGGGTGTGGGCCGGAGACATGGCCCGGCCGTCAGGACCGAACATCAGTCCTTTTAGCAGCGCCGGCGTCGTGCGGCGGCTGTTTTTCGCTCGGGTGCGGGGACTGATCGCGATGATCGAGTGGACCTTGTCCCACAGCGCCTCGTCTATGATCGCCTTGTGTTCGCCCGGGTAGCTGGTTCCCTTGTGAACGGCCTCGCCTCGATAGACCCGGTTGCGGAACAGCTTGTAGATCTGGCCCTTGTCGATC
>CAXNKO010000180.1:0-5138 GCA_964202685.1 Caulobacterales bacterium | reverse complement strand
CGGACGGATGGTTCGAGGTCGCTCAGAAGGGCTCGCACAGGCAATTCCGCCATCCGACCAAGCCCGGTCGCGTGACCGTTGTCCACCCAACAAAGGATTTCGCGCCGGGGACCCTGCGGTCCATCGAAACCCAATCCGGCGTCAAATTGAGGAAGCCATGACCAGCTATATCGCCCTGATCCACAAGGATCCCGACAGCGATTTCGGGGTGTCGTTTCCGGACTTTCCCGGCTGCATCACCGCGGGGTCGACCCTTGACGAGGCGCGGGGCTTGGCGGCCGAGGCGCTCACCTTCCACATCGAGGGCCTGGTGGAAGATGGCGACGCCATCCCCGAGCCGTCGTCCCTGGAGGCGGTGATGCGCGATCCCGAGAACCGCGATGGGGTGGCGATCCTGGTCGATGTGACGCCGCCGGCCGCCAAGTCGGTGCGGGTCAACATCACCCTGCCGGAGGACGCCCTGCGCGCCATCGACAGCTACGCCGAGGCCCACGGTTTCACCCGCTCGGGGTTCCTGGTCGCGGCGGCGAAACGGTCGATGGAGTCGGTTTGAGCCCCTACGCCACCGGCGCCAGCCGCGCCGCCGTCCGCGCCGGCACATCCTTGTAGAGCGTCGTGCGCTGCTTCAGCGGCCGGCCGGCCGAGGCGGCGGCGGCTTCCAGGTCAGCGATGGTCAGTTCCTGGCCGTGGGCGGCGCCGGCCGCGCGGCTGATGGATTCGTTCATCAGCACCCCGCCCAGGTCGTTGACCCCGGCCGACAGGCAGGCCGCCGCCCCCTCGATGCCCAGCTTGACCCAGGAGGCCTGGATGGACGAGATCGCACCGTGCAGGGCGATGCGACCCACCGCGTGCATCATCACCGCCTCGCGCCAGGTGGGGCCCTTGCGGGCCTGGCCGCGCAGATAGACCGGCGACTGCATGTGCACGAAGGGCAGCGGCACGAACTCGGTGATGCCGCCGGTGCGAAGTTGCAGCCGACGCAGGGCCAGCAGGTGGCGGGCCCAGTGCTCCGGCCGCTCCAGGTGGCCGTACATGATCGTCGATGTGGTGGGCAGGCCCACCTCATGCGCCGTGGCGATGACGTTGAGCCATTCGGCGGTGTTGACCTTGTCGGGGCAGATCAGGTCGCGGACCTCGTCGTCGAGGATCTCCGCCGCCGTGCCCGGCAGCGAGCCCAGGCCCTCGTCCTTCAGCCGCTTCAGATAGTCGATGAGCGGCACGCCGAGGGTGGCCGCCCCCTGGCTGACCTCCAGGGGCGAGAAGGCGTGGACGTGCATCTCCGGCACGGCGTCCTTCACCGCGCGCAGGATGTCCACATAGGTCTGGCCGGTGTAGCGGGGATGGATGCCCCCCTGCAGGCAGACCTCGGTGGCCCCCTTGGCCCAGGCCTCGCGGGTGCGCTGGGCGATCTCCTCCAGGGGCAGGTCGTAGGGCTTGTCGCGGGTGCCGGCCTTGGTGGAGGTCTTGGAGAAGGCGCAGAAGCTGCAGGCGAAGGTGCAGATGTTGGTGTAGTTGATGTTGCGGTTGATCACATAGGTGACCGTGTCGCCACGGGTCGCCAGCCGCAGTTCGTCGGCCACCGCCACCACGGATTCCGCCGCCGCGCCCCGAGCCTGGAACAGCCGCACGATCTCGGTCTCGGAGAGCGTCGCCCCCCCCGCCGCCTTGGCCAATATGCCGTCCAGCCCCGCCGCCGAGCGGATGGCCGGGATCGCCCCCAGGGGCCGGATCGGCGTGCCGGGGGCCGGGTCGGTGACCCCGGGGCTCCAGGCGCTGTCGCGGGCCAGGCCGTCGGTGTCGGCCATCCGGCGCATGGCCTTGGCCACCGCCGGCTCCATCCAGCGGTTGGCGTGGCGGACATAGGCCGGATAGGCGGTCAGCCGTTCCACCAGCGGCCGGCCGGCGGCCTCGCAGGCGGCGCTCAGCGTGGCGATCTCCGGCCAGGGCGCCTCGGGGTTCACATGGTCGATGGTCACCGGTGATATGCCGCCCCAGTCGTCCAGCCCGGCCTCGATCAGGGCGGCGGTGCGGCCGGGGTTGAGGTTCGGCGGCGCCTGCACGCTGACGTCGGCGTCCAGCACGATGCGGGCCCAGGCGATGGTGCGGTAGAGGTCGTCCTCGCTGGGCTCCGGCGCATGGGCCATCTTGGTGTCGGCCTTGGCGCGGAAGTTCTGCACGATCACTTCCTGCAGGTGGCCGTGGCGGCGGTGCAGGTCGCGGAGCGCGAACAGGGCGTCCAGCCGCTCGTCCTCGGTCTCGCCGATGCCGATCAAGATGCCGCTGGTGAAGGGGATCTTCGCCTCGCCGGCCAGGTCCATGGTCGCCAGGCGCACGGCGGGAACCTTGTCCGGCGAACCGTAGTGGACCCCGCCCTTCTGGCACAGCCGCTCCGAGGCGCTCTCCAGCATCAGGCCCATGGAGCCGGAGACCTGGCACAGGCGGCCGTATTCCTCGGCGCTGAGCACGCCGGCGTTGATGTGCGGGATCAGCCCGGTCTCGGCCAGCACCCGGCCGGCCACATGCTGCAGGTAGTCTATGGTGGTGGCGAACCCCAGCTCGGCCAGCTGCTGGCGGGCGGCGGCGTAGCGCAGCTCCGGCTTGTCGCCGAGGGTGAACAGCGCCTCCTTGCAGCCGGCGGCGGCGCCCGCATGGGCGATGGCCAGCACCTCGTCGGGGGTCAGATAGGCGGCCTTCAGCCGCCGCGGCGCCTTGGCGAAGGTGCAGTAGTGGCAAACGTCGCGGCACAGCTGGGTGAGCGGAATGAACACCTTGCGCGAATAGGTCATCAGCGCCGGGCCGCGGGCGTCGCGGATGGCGCGGCTCTCGGTCGAGAGGTCGTCGAGGCTGGCGGTGAGCAGGCGTCGGCGCAGGGCTTGGTCTTGGGTCATGTCCCCGTCTCCGGCGGAAAGCGAAAGGGTGCGCAACAGGGTCGCGGTGCGGCTGGCCGGCGCGTCGGTCAGCACACGGTCGAGGTCGTCCGGCTGATCGACGTCGAAGCGCAGGCCCTGGGCCTCGACGATCTTCAGGTCGAGGCCGAGCGCCAGCACCGCCGCGCAATGGCGGGCGAAGCTGTCGGGCCCGAAGGCGAAGGGAAAGTCCAGGCCGGCGGCAAAGGCGATGGCGCCGGTGCCGCCCTCGGCGGCGGGGGCCAGCACCACCCGGCCGGGGCCGGCCTGGGCCAGCATCGCATCCAGCTCGGCCGCCGCCAGCCGCGGCAGGTCGCCGGGCAGGAACACCACGATCCGCTCGCGGTGCGCGATCCCCCGCTTGGTCCGCGCCGCGGCGAAGGCGGCGTTGAGCGGCGAGGCCGGACCATCGGCGATCTCGGCCCCGGCCCGCGCCGCCAGGGCGGCGAGTTCAGGTGTGGGGGTGGCGACCACGACCCGGCCAAGGCGCGGCCAGGCGGTGACCACGTCCAGCATGTCGGACAGCATCGCCGCCACCAGCCGTTCGCGCGCCGGCGCATCCAGCCGCCCGGCGCAGCGCGACTTGGCCGCGTGGCCGCCACGCGCGGCGATCACCACGTCGGCGCGCGGCGGTTCGAAACCCTGACCCGAGACTGTCATCGCGTTCCCATCACGCCACCACTGATGCCGAACCGCGGCTCATCAGTCCAGCAACGCTTTCAGCAGCGGCGCATAGACCTCATTGTTGGCCGGCTTCGCTGAGGGCCAATTGTCGGTGCGCACGATCAGATTGCAGCCGTCGTTGATCCATTTCGACCGCCAGCGCTCGAGGATGCGGTCCATGGGCCCCAGCAGCCAGCATTCATCGACATATTCGTCCGGCACCGCTTCTTCGGCCTCCTTGATGCGGCCGGCCTGGTAAAGCTCCTGGATGCGCGCCAGCGCCTCGCCATAGCCGCGCCACTGCATATGGGTGGCCAGGCCGCCCTTGCCAAACCAGCCCCCGGCGTAGCGGGCGGTGTATTCCTTGAACTGCCAGATGGCCGCCTTGACGTCGTCGGTGACCAGCACGTCCACATGGGCCCAGAGGGGGAAGTCCTCGATCTTCGGCGGGTTCTTGCGCCGGG
Source organism: Caulobacterales bacterium (assembly GCA_964202685.1). GTDB lineage: Bacteria > Pseudomonadota > Alphaproteobacteria > Caulobacterales > Caulobacteraceae > Phenylobacterium. The sequence goes on along the minus strand of CAXNKO010000180.1, from coordinate 1,105 downwards.
CGAAGCCCTTCTCGATCATCGGCCGGTAGACCTTCATCATTCCCGGCGACCAGGAGCCGTTGGGCAATATGCCGTCGGCGATCTCGGCCGCCAGGGTGGTCATCAGCTCGGTGCCGCCGCCGAACATGATCGGGATGTCGGGCTCCGGCTCCAGGATGGGGGCGTTCGGCGGCCACTTCGGCGGCTGGCCCGGCTCACGGTAGGGCACATTGAGGGTCTTGCCCTCGATCTGCAGCGGCTGGCCGTTGAAGGCCTGTTTGAACAGCGTCACATAGTCTTGCATGCGCCCGTGGGGCGGGTCCCAGGCAAAGCCGTGCCAGCCCTCGGTCTGGCGCGGGTTCGATGAGCCGATGCCGGCGATCACCGTGCGCTCCGGGGCCATGTGCTTCAGCGTCAGATAGGCCATCGCCAGCGCCGCCGGGGTGCGGGCCACCGTCTGGGCGATGCGGGTGCCCACCCCGATGCGCTTGGTGCAGCCCAGCACATAGCCCAGCACCGAGATGCCGTCGGAGCCGTTGGACTCAGCCGAGAACACCATGTCGTAGCCGATGCGGTCGGCCAGCTGGATCCGCTCGCGCGGCATGGTGAAGCGCTTGCGTTGCCAGTCGATCTCGATGGCGATCTTCATCGGGCGCTCCCGGTCAGGGTTTGCCGGCCGGGATCGCAATCCCCGGCGTCAGCAGCGGCACGGAATGCGCCGAGGTCCAGGAGACGAAGAACAGCGTCTTCCAGTCATCGCCGCCGAAGCAGAGGTTGTTGGTCTGGGTGTGACCATGGACGATGGCGCCCAGCTTCTTGCCGCCGCTGTTCAGAATCCACAGTCCGCCCGACCCGCCGCAATAGACGTTGCCGGCCCGGTCTGCCTTCATGCCGTCGGGCTTGCCGTCGCGGGCGTCGTCGCGCAGGCGGGCGAAGTCGCGGACCGAGGCTGAATCGATCGAGCCGTCGGCGCGCACGTCATAGGCGCGGATCACCGGGCCCACCGCCTCATCGGTCCCGTAGCTGTCGTTGACGTAGAGGATCGTCTCGTCCGGCGAGAAGGCCAGGCCGTTGGGCACCCGATAGTCATTGCCGATCAGGGTCACGGTCTTGAGGTCGGCGGTGG
>CAXNKO010000179.1:0-5159 GCA_964202685.1 Caulobacterales bacterium | reverse complement strand
GAGATGGAGTGCACCTGCATGGCGGCGATCTCGCCGGCGAGTTCCTGCACCCGAGCCTCCAGGCCGGCGCCCGGCACGTGCTCCAGGATCAGCCCGATCCGCTCGGCCTCGGCCGGTCCGATGCGCTTGGCGGTGAAGGACATGGCTCGCGCCCGCTGCACGCCGATGCGCCGTGACAGCCGCTGGCTGAGGCCCCAGCCCGAGGTCAGCCCCAGCTTGGCGTGGGTGTCGGAAAACAAGGCGTCGTCGCCGGCCAGGATGAAGTCGCAACCCAACGCCAGCTCCAGCCCGCCGGTGAAGCAGTAGCCGCGCACCATGGCGATGGTCGCCTGGGGCATGGTCTCCAGGGTCTTGATCAGTTCGCGGGCCTGCTCGCTGAACTTGCGGTGGACGTCGCGGTTGTACTCGGGCGAGGAGGCGGCCTTGAGATCGACGCCGGCGCTGAACGCGCGACCAGCCCCGGTGAAGATCAGCACCCGCAGGTCGGACTCGGCGATTTCCTGCAGGGTGTTCAGCGTTTCCTCGATGAGGGTGGGCGACAGGGCGTTCAACAGCTCCGGACGATCGAGCGTCAGGCGACCGATCGCGCCGTCCCGCTCGTAGCGGATCGTCGTTAGCTCTCTCATGGCGTTCTCCTGGCCTTGGCCCGCGTGGTTAGAGCGCCGCCGCCATGGCGGTCAAGCCGCGCCCCTTGGCCTTCGCCGGCGCCACAGGATATGAAGGACGCGATTTCAGACCGCCCGGCCAGCCATTTTCGCCGGATCCCCAAGGGAGCGCGCATTGAGCCTCGAACTTTCCGATGAGCAGAAACAGTTGAAGGACCAGGTGAGCCGCCTGCTGGATGAGAAGGCCACCCCCGACGTGCTGCGCAAGCTGATTACCGCGGGAACCGGCATCGACCGGGACCTGTGGGCGCAAGTGGCGGGCCTCGGCCTGCTGGGCGCGGCGATCCCCGAGGAGTATGGCGGCGTCGGCCTGGGTGAAAAGGACCTGTGCGTCATCGCCGAAGAGATGGGCCGCACGGTGGCCCCGATCCCGTTCTTTTCGTCGATCTGCCTGGCCGCGGAGGCCTTGAAGCTGGCCGGGACCGCCGCGCAGAAGGCGGCGTGGCTGCCGAGGCTGGCTTCGGGCGAGGCGATCGGAACCTTTGCCTGGAATGAGGGCCCGGGCGCGGCGGACGCGGCCGGGGTGACCGTCAAGTTCGCCGGCGGCAAGGTGAGCGGCGTGAAGTCGCCGGTGGCCGACGCCGAGATCGCCGATGTGGCGGTGGTGGTCTGCGCCGGGCCGAAGCTGGTGCTGGTTCCCCTGGCGCAGGCCGGTGTGCGGATCGAACACATGACCGGCTTCGACCAGTTGCGAAATCACGCCAAGGTCAGCTTCGACAGCGCCGCCGGCGAGGCCATGGAGGGCGCCGACGCCCATGAGACCTTGCGCCGCCTGTATGACCGCGCCGCGATCTACGCGGCGTTCGAACAGGTGGGCGCGGCGGAATCCGCCATGCTGATGGCCCGCGACTACACCATGGGCCGCTACACCTTCGGCCGGCAGCTGGCCTCCTATCAGGCGGTCAAGCACCGGCTGGCGGACATACTGGTGATGGTGGAGCTGGCCCGCTCCAACGCCCTCTATGCGGCCCAGGTGTTGGAGGCCGACGGTCCGGACCTTGCCGCCGCCGCCGCTACCGCCCGGATCGGCGCGACCCGGGCCTATGAGATCGCCGCGCGCGAGAACCTGCAGCTGCACGGGGGCATTGGCTTCACCTGGGAAGCCAACTGCCACTTCCACTATCGGCGCGCGCGCCTGCTGGCCTTGAACCTGGGTTCGGCCGAGGTATGGGAGTCCAAATTGATTGACGCGCTCACCACAGCCAACACCCCCGCGGCGGCCTGAGATGAGCGCCGAGGACGACGCCTTTCGTTCGGAAGTCCGCGCCTGGCTGGCGACCCACGCCGCGGGGTTCCGCGCGCCGGTGGAACGCTCCAACGAAGATCTGGTGGCCGCAAGCCTCGCCTGGCAGCGGCTGAAGGCCGAGGCCGGCTACGCCGCCGTGGACGAGCCGCCGGAAATGGGCGGCCGCAACGGCACGCGGGCCATGGCGATGATCTGCGCCCAGGAGGAGGGGCGCTATTTCACCCCCATGTACACCGGCCTTGGCATTGGCCGGGGCATGGCGCTGCCGACCATCAAGAAGCACGGCACGCCGGAGCAGTATGTGCGCTTCGCCAAGCCGACCCTTTGGGGCGAGAAGGGCTGGTGCCAGCTGTTCTCCGAACCGTCGGCGGGATCGGACCTGGCCGGCCTGCGCACCAAGGCGGTGCGCGACGGCGACAACTGGGTGATCAACGGCCAGAAGGTGTGGTCGAGTTGGGCCCACCACGCCGACTACGCCATCCTGCTGGCCAGGACCGACCCCAGCGTGGTCAAGCATGCGGGCATCACCTTCTTCGTCCTCGACATGAAGTCGCCCGGGGTTGAGGTGCGGCCGATCCGGCAGATCTCCGGCAAATCGGACTTCAACGAGACCTTCCTCACCGATGTGGTCATCCCCGACGCCAACCGCATCGGGGCGGAAGGTGAAGGCTGGGCCTGCGCCATGACGGTGCTGGCGCATGAGCGTAACGGCGCCAGCGGTTCCCTGCGGTCCGCCGACGCCGGCGTGCGGGGGATGATCGTCAAGGCCGCCGCCACGCCGCGAGGCGGCGGTGTGGCCCTGGACAGCGCCGCCGTCCGCGCCAAGCTTGCCCAGTGGTGGGTGGAGGAGCAGGGCCTGCGGAACTTCGGCCAGCGGGTCACCGCCGCCCTGGCGCGCGGCGAGACCCCGCCGGTGGCGATGATGAAGTTGGTCTCGGCCAGCAAGCTGCAGATGACCAACGCCTTCCTGATGGACGTGGACGAATACGATGGCCTGTTCTCAGGCCCCGACCAGCCGGAACGTGACGGGATATTCTACCAGTACGTTTGGTCGTCAGCCATGCGTATCGCCGGCGGCGCCGATGAGATCCTGCGCAACCAGCTGGCGGAACGCGCCTTGGGCATGCCGGCCGAACCCCGGATGGACAAGGTCCCGTTCAACGAACTGCCGGGGGTTAAGTAGCGGCGTCTACCCCCGGCCCAGCGCCTTCAACCGCGCCTTGTGGACCCCGAGCTGGCTTTCGAACAGGCTGTTCTCGGCCATCCAGTCCAGCGCCACCTTGCGGTGTTCTATGTACCACTGGCCGTCCAGCTTGCGCATCTGGTCGGTGTAGAACCCCATGTGGTCGGCGCCGATGTCGGTGTAGACCAGGAAATAGCTCTTTCCCTCGGCGGTGTCCGGACCGGTCAGCTCATAGCGCGAGGTGGTCAGGTTGTGGCGGACGAAGTTGGGCCGCCGGGCCGAGGTGCTGGGGGGCGGTGCGCCCTCACGGGCCCCGCCGCTCAGGCCCGCGACGATCTCGGTGCGGCCGGTCATCCGCCCGGTGGGGGTTTCCAGCACCCCGTTCGGGGTGAAGGTCTCGGCAAGCGCCTGCACCCGCATGCGATCGCCGGCCAGATTGTAGGCGGCCAGCGTGCGCTGGATGGCGAGGTATTCGAGGTCATCTTCGGCCATGGAGGGTCTTCCTGTCAGCTGGTGGGCAGCGGCGCTGCGCTCAGATCGCGGTCGAGAGATGCGAACTGAGGCTTCATCGCCGGCAGCACCTCGTTGAGGATCGAGTCCACCGTCCAGGCGTCCTTGGCCACCATCGACTGGATCGGCCGGGGCTGGCTGTAGAGCTGCAGCTCCTCGGCGCGGGCGCCGAAGATCTGGCCGGTGACGTCCCTGGCCGCGCAAAGGGCCACGGCCAGCCGCGCCGGCTGTTCCGGGCGCAGGTGCTTGCGCATCATCTCCACCCTGGCCGCCCGCACCGGATCGGTGATCGGGATGGTGGCGATCAGCCGGGTCCAGGCGGTGGGGGTGACCACGTTGGAGCGGACGTTCTTGGCGGCGCCCTCCATGGCGATCACCCGCGACAGGCCGACGATGCCCATCTTGGCGGCGGCGTAGTTGGTCTGGCCGATGTTGCCATAATGGCCGGAGGTGGAGCCGAACAGCACATAGGCGCCGTCCTGCTGGTCGCGGAAGTGCTCCACGGTGGCGCGGCAGACATTGTAGGAGCCGCGCAGGTGGACATCGAGCACCACCTCCCAGTCTTCGTCCGACAGCTTGTGGAACATGGCGTCGCGTAGAATGCCGGCCGGATTGATCACCGCGTGCAGGGCGCCGAACACATCCAGCGCCTGGGCCAGCATCCCCTTGCAGGCGGCCATGCTGGTGACGCTCTCGGAATTGGCCACCGCCTCGCCGCCGAGGGCCTTGATCTCGTTGACCACGGTCTGGGCCGGTCCGGGGGAGCCCTCGTCGCCGCCGCGCTCCCCGCCGCCCAGATCGTTGACCAGCACCTTGGCGCCCTCGCGCGCCGCGATCAGCGCCGCGTCCCGGCCGATGCCATTGCCGCCCCCGGTAACCAGAACCACCTTGCCGTTCAGCGCGCCCATCAGATGTTCCCCTTCAGCGGATTGAGGTTCGAGCCCGCCAGCGGGCCTCCGCGGTTATGGGGTCGGCGGAAAGCACAGGTCAACCGGAACGGACCTGGACTGGCCGCGAGGCGACTGCGAAGCTCGGTCAGCAGATGAGGGAGGCGGACATGCAACTGGCGACCGAGATCTCACAGCTCCAGCGGCGCTACGAGATTCCTCACGAGAAACTCAGGCTCGTCGATCGTCTCGGCTACGACATCGTCTTCACCTCGGAGAACTGCGGCTCCGACATCTTCACGCCGCTGGGTTATGTGTTGGCCATGACCGAGCGGATCGGGGTGGGGGCCTCGATCGCGGTCACCTCGGCGCGGTCGCCCGCCTGCACCGCTAACTCCTTCATGACGCTGCACTATATGGGCAAGGGCCGCACGGTGCTGGCGGGCATCGGTAACTCAAGTCCCACCCGGTCTGAGGGCTTTCACGGCTTCCCGTGGGGTCGACCCCAGGCGCGGCTGCGCGATTATACGGCGATCATGCGCAAGGTGTTCGAGGCCGAGTTTCCGTTGCGTTACGAGGGCAGGGATATGTCCGTGCCCTACGCCGGGCCGGGTACGCTCGGCCGCGAGTCGATGTCGGGGCTGCTGGAGGCGGTTCCGGACATCCCC
>CAXNKO010000178.1:0-5186 GCA_964202685.1 Caulobacterales bacterium | reverse complement strand
GTCGCCCACTACGATCCCGCCTTCTCGCGGTCGGACTGGTCCTTGCGCAGGCGGTCAAAGCGGTCGCGAACCACCTCGAACTCCGGCATGCCCAGGCCATAGCGGCGCAGCCAGTTGGCGCCGTCGAGCACCATGGTGTGGCCAGAGAGATAGGCCGCGTAGGGCGAGCACATATAGGTGGCCGCCCAGCCCAGCTCATGAGCCTCGCCCACCCGGCCGGCGGGGACGGTCTCGGCGCCGCGCACCGGCCCTGGCGCCATGCCCAGCGCATGGGCCGAGCGGTCCTGGGCCGGGAACAGCCCGGGCGCCAGGCCGTTGACGCGGATATTGTCGGGCGCCCACTCCACCGCCAGCGACTGGGTGAGGTTGGCGACCCCGGCCTTGGCCGCAGCCGAATGGGAGGCCACCGGCCCCCCGGTCCAGGCATAGGTGGCGCCGATGTTGAGGATCGCGCCGCCCTCGCCGCGCGCCATGCAGCGCCGGGCGAACTCGCTGGAGCAGTAGAAGGTGCCGTTGAGCACGATGCTGATCACCGCGTTCCAGGCGTTGGGGCTCATCCGCTCGGCCGGGGCGCCGAAATTGCCGGCGGCGTTGTTGATCAGGATGGAGATCGGCCCCAGGGCCTGTTCGGTCTCGTTGAACGACTTGACGATGGATTCCGGGCTGCGGACGTCCACCTCGGTTCCGAACGCCCTGCCGCCGACCTCCTCGATCTCGGCCACGCCGCGGGCGCGGTGCTCGGGATCGCGGCTGGCCACGGCCACCATGGCTCCAGCTCTGGCGAACTCGATGGCGATGGCCTTGCCGAGGCCGGTGCCGCCGCCGGTGACATAGGCGGTCTGGCCCTTGAAGGTGTCGGCCGGCAACATGCGGGCCCCCAGGGCGGGCGGGCGTTCGAGCGGCATATGTTGTCCTTCCCTCTTGGCCCGCGTCTGCGCGCGCGGGCCAAGCATCGCTAAGGACTTAGCAGGGACGGGTCAATTCGCCGGGTGGAACATCGCGACGCTTCCCGGTCAGCCGAATTTGTAGGCGCAGAGCTTGTTGCCATCCAGATCGCGGAAATAGGCGAAATAGGCCGCGCCGCCGCCGCGCGGGCCGGGCGCGCCCTCATCGGCTCCGCCCAGCGCCAGGGCCTTGGCGTGGAGGGCGTCCACCTGCGCGGGACTGTCCAGGCCAAGCCCGATCATGCCTCCATTGCCCACCGTCGCCGGCTTCTCGTCGAAGGGCTTCAGCACCCCGAACATGTCGCCACTCGGGCTGCGCCAGATGCGCCCGCCGCGGGGATGGTCGAAGGCCTTGGCCCAGCCGGCGACCCCCATCAGCTCCTCATAGAAGGCCACCGCCTTCTCCACATTGTTGGCGCCCACAGTCGCGTAGCCGGCCATGTCCGTTCTCCTGTTGCTGGTTGCAGATGAGCCCGCTTGGGCTGTCGCCGCCACCTTAGCGCGGCCGACCGCCACAGGGGAATGGCCCAAGTCAGGGCTTGGCGGACTTCTCGGGACTGGCCTCCTCCAGCCGGCCCCAGGCGATGCGGCGCCAGGCCCGTTCGTGGAAGTAGTAGAGGATGACCTTGGTCACCGCCTCGGCGAGCGCGATCAGTGAGGCGTCGCTGGCGCTGCCGGTGATCAGGAAGCTCAGGCCGAAGGTGTCGAGGCTGCCCACCACCCGCCAGGTGAGCGCCTTGATGAACGAGCGTCGCCGCGCGTTGGGCGACCAGCGGATCAATCGCCAGGCCCGCTCGTGCAGATAGTAGAGGAAGATCTTGGTGATCACCTCAAGACCGGCGATCGCCCCGGCCTCACCCGCATGGCCGGTGATCAGCCAGCTCCACAGGAAGGTGTCGGCTGTGCCAACCGCCCGCCAGGTGACCGCCTTGGTCAGGGCCCGGCCGTGGGAGTCCACGCCGCCCAGCACAGCTACGTTCAATTTCGCCATAGGCCGCTCACGATTGGTCCCGCCTGCGCGGCCGCCGTCTTTTTGCGCGCCGCTGCGCCAGCGTCTATAGGGTCCGGCCTGATGACGCTGTTAGGTTTTCGGGAAGCCACACCCCATGATCGAGACGCAAGAGACCTTCCCGGAGATCCGTGACTCGGTGCGCCGGCTGTGCGCGGGGTTCCCCGGCGAGTACTGGCGGGCCCTGGACCGGGAGCGCAGGTACCCGACGGAATTCGTGCGCGCGCTGACCGAGGCGGGCTTCCTGTCGGTGCTGATCCCGGAGGAATTCGGCGGCTCGGGCCTGGGCCTGGGCGCGGCCATCGCGGTGCTGGAGGAGATCCACCGCTCGGGCTGCAACGGCGGCGCCTGCCATGCCCAGATGTACACCATGGGCACCATCCTCAAGCACGGCAGCCCGGCACAGAAGCAGACCTACCTGCCGGCGATCGCCTCGGGCGAACTGCGGCTGCAGGCCTTCGGCGTCACCGAACCGGGCGCCGGCACCGACACCACCCGCATCACCACCTTCGCCCGCCGCGACGGGGACGACTATGTGGTCAGCGGCCAGAAAATCTGGATCAGCCGCGCCGAGCACTCCGACCTGATGGTGCTGCTCTGCCGCACCACGCCGCGGGACCAGGCGGCCAAGCCCTCCGACGGCATGAGCGTGCTGTTGGTCGACCTGCGCGACGCGGTGGGCCATGGCCTGACCATCCGGCCGGTGCGCACCATGCTCAACCACGCCACCACGGAGCTGTTCTTCGACAACCTGCGGGTCCCCGCCGCCAATCTGGTCGGCGAAGAGGGCAAGGGGTTCAAATATATCCTCGACGGCATGAACGCCGAGCGGATCCTGATCGCCTCGGAATGCATCGGCGACGGTCGGTTCTTCATCGACCGGGCCAGCGCCTACGCCAAGGACCGCCAGGTGTTCGGCCGCGCCATCGGCGAGAACCAGGGGGTGCAGTTCCCCATCGCCCGGGCCTTCGTGCAGCTTTCGGCCGCCGCCCTGATGGTCAACCACGCCGCCGAGCTGTTCGACGCCGGACAGCCCTGCGGCTCGGAGGCCAACATGTGCAAGATGCTGGCCTCGGAGGCCTCCTGGTTCGCCGCCGACACCGCCATCCAGACCCACGGCGGCTTCGGCTTCGCCGAGGAGTACGACATCGAGCGCAAATTCCGCGAAACTCGCCTCTACCAGGTGGCCCCGATCTCCACCAACCTGATCCTCAGCCACGTGGCCACCCACGTGCTGGGGATGCCGAAGTCGTTCTGAGGGCTCAGGGCGGGTTATTCTTCTCAAGGAAGGCCACCACGGCTGTCAGCATCTCGAGCCGGGTGTCGCCCCGCGACAGCCAGTGGTCCTCGCCCTTCAGCACCAGCAGCTCCACCGGCTTGCCAGCCTTTTTCAGCGCGTCGGCCATCACCTTGCTCTGGGCAAGGGGAACCACGGTGTCGTCCTTGCCGTGGATCAGCAGGATGGGGATATCGACCTCGGCGGCGTGCTCAACCGGCGAGATCGCCTTCAGTATCGGGTCATCGGCGTTCTCGGCGCCCATGAAGCGGGTCCAATAGCGCATGATCGCGCGGCCGTGATGGCGGTGCTCCCAGTCCAACATCCTGCCCAGATCCGAGGGTCCGGCCACGGACGCCGCGCAGCGGTAGACGCCCCGGTCCAGGGCCGCGCCGGCCAGAGCCGCGTAGCCGCCATAGTCGCCGCCGATGATACAGACGCGCTGCGGATCGATGGTTCCCCGTGACGCCAGGAATCGGACGCCGTCGGAGAGGTCGGTCTGCATCTTGCGGCCGAATTCGCCGAAGCCGGATTTCAGGAAGTCCCAGCCATAGCCGCTCGAGCCGCGGAAATTGACCTGCAGAACCGCGTAGCCGCGCGAAGCCAAGCCTTGGGCCCACCAGTCGAAGCCGGGTATGTCGCGCGACGCTGGACCGCCGTGGGGCAGCACAACCAGCGGCAGGTTCTTGGCCTCACGGCCGTGCGGAATGGTTAGGTAGCCGTGCAGCTCCAGCCCGTCGCGGGCCTTATATATCAGGGGCTGAACAGGTCCCACGTCGCCTTCCTTGAGGTCCAGATAGACCTCGCCCATAGGGTTTGAGTGGCCCGTTTCCGTATCAATCATGGCGTAGGCTGGCCCGAGGGTCGGTGAATCCACCAGCACCAGAACCTTGCGGCCATCGTCGGACCCCGACACCCGGCGGACCTCCTGCCCCGGAAAGGATTTGACGATCGCGTCCCATCGCGCCTGGTCCTGCGGATCGAAGTAATGGTAGCGCGCCTTGTCGCCAACGCGGCTGTAGACCCCGGCCAGGGTGTAGCGCCCGGGCAGCCAGATGGGCGACGCCCCTTCCTCCACCGCCAGCGGCTCGCCCCAGGCGCCGTCCTTTAGAGCCACCTCGCGCAGCACGAACCTGCCGGCGACACTCTGCGAGACCAATATGGATGACGGGTCGCGGCCTAACCCGAGGAGGCTGGTGGTGGCGACGCTGACCTCCGGCTCAGCGGCGGCGGCGACATCCTTGGCTGTCCGCCAGCCGCCGTCCTTCACATACAGTCGCCAACGGCCCGTCATATGGCCGAACTCGGCCTGCGCCACGGCCTCCCCATCAGGACCGAGCGCATAGTCGTAGGTGCCGGAGAACCCTCGCTCCTCGAGCGTCACCCAGCCTGTCGTCAGGTCGACCTTGAACAGGCCCTGCTGAGCGCGCTCGCTGACGAAATGATAGCTCTCCAGGAACACGAAGGGCCGGCCGCCGACGATCCGGACTTCGGGCTCACCCGAGATGACATTCATCCCGGCGACATCCGAGGGCATCTGGCTCTCGAGCAATCGGCGCATGCCCCTGGTCCTGAGGTTCAGATCGTAGGCCATGGCCCATTCGGTGCGGGGCGCGGTCACTTCTCGGGCGACGGCGGTCGTGGTGGCGACCAAGATCAGGTGGTCCAGACCGGCCCATTGAATGGACCGGACCTTGACCTGGCCAGCCCGCAGGATGGCGACAAGCTTTCCATCGGTCAGGGATTGGACGACGATCGTGCGGTCTTCACCATCGGTCAGCGTGCTGGCCATCATCGCGCCATCCGGCGACAAAGCCCGCGCCTCGATCGCCGGCAGCCGGCCGTAGGCCTCCAGCGGCGCGGCCCGTGCGCCCGGGGCCGCGGCCAGCACCAGAGCGGCCATCAGTCCTGCGAGCGTTCTCGTCATGGTTTCAACCGCCCCAATTCACGACACGCA
>CAXNKO010000177.1:0-5195 GCA_964202685.1 Caulobacterales bacterium | reverse complement strand
GCCTTCACCTTCACGGTGACCCGCGGTGGCGACACCTCCGGCGCCAACAGCGCCAACTGGGCGGTCAGCGGATCGGGCGGCAATCCCGCCAACAGCGGCGATTTCGAGAACCGCGAGCTGCCCTCCGGCGTGGTCAGCTTCGCGGCCGGCGAGACAGCCAAGCTGGTCACCGTCAATGTCGGCGGCGACACCCGCGACGAGGCCAACGAGGGCTTCACGGTGACGCTTTCCAATCCCACCGGCGGCGCGAGCCTCGGAACCCCTACCGCCCAGGGGACCATCAACAACGACGAGGGCCTGGTGGCGCCGACGCTGTCCATCGCCTCCACCGACGCGGTGAAGGCGGAAGGGAACGCCGGAACCACCGCCTTCACCTTCACGGTCACCCGCGCCGGCGACACCACCGGCGCCTCCAGCGCCAACTGGGCGGTGACTGGCTCCGGGGGCGCCCCGGCCAATGCCACCGACTTCGTCGGCGCGGCCCTGCCTAACGGAACTGTCAACTTCGCGGCCGGCGAGACGGCCAAGCTGGTCACGGTCAATGTGGCCGGCGACGCCACGGTGGAGACCAACGAGGGCTTCACCGTCACGCTCACCGACCCCTCCGGCGCCACCATCAGCACCGCAGCAGCCAACGGGACCATCAACGACGACGACACGCCGCCTTCGCTCAGCATCGCTCCCACCGACGCGGTGAAGGCGGAGGGAAACGCGGGGACCACCGCCTACACCTTCACCGTCACCCGCGGGGGCGACACCAGCGGCGCCTCCAGCGCCAGCTGGGCGGTGACCGGCTCCGGCGGCAGTCCGGCCAACGCAACCGACTTCGTGGGCGGGAATCCGCCCTCGGGCACGGTGAACTTCGCGGCCGGTGAGACGGCCAAGCTGGTCACGGTCAATGTCGCCGGCGACACCACGGTGGAAACCAGCGAGGGCTTCACGGTGACCCTCTCCGCACCGGCCGGCGCCACCATCGCCACGCCGGCCGCCAATGGGACCATCACCAACGACGACGCGGGTCCGACGCCGACGCTCTCCATCGCCGCGACTGACGCAGCGAAGTACGAGGGCAACAGCGGCTCCACGCCGTTCACCTTCACGGTGACGCGGAGCGGCGACACCACTGGGGCCAACAGCGTCAACTGGGCGGTGACCGGCTCCGGGGCCAATCCCGCCGGCGGCAACGACTTTACCGGCAATGACCTGCCGTTCGGCGTGGTGAGCTTCGCGGCTGGTGAGACGGCCAAGCTGATCACCATCGACGTCAAGGGCGAGACCAAGGTCGAGGCCAATGAGGGCTTCACGGTGACCTTGTCGGCCCCCACCGGCGGGGCGGTGCTCGGAACCCCGGCGGCCAATGGGACCATCAACAATGACGAAGGCCTGGTGGCGCCCACCCTGGCTATCGCCGCCACTGATGCGGTGAAGGCCGAGGGCGCCGCCGGTACCACCGCCTTCACCTTTACGGTCACCCGCGCTGGCGACACCACCGGCGCCTCCAGCGCCAACTGGGCGGTGACCGGCACGGGCGGCAGTCCGGCCAACGCCACGGACTTCGTCGGCGCGGAGCTGCCCAGCGGCACCGTCAACTTCGCCGCCGGCGAGACGTCCAAGCTGGTTACGGTCAATGTGGCCGGCGACGCCACGGTGGAGACCAACGAGGGCTTCACCGTCACCCTGTCGGCCCCCACCGGGGCGACGATCACCACACCCACGGCGAACGGGACCATCAACGACGACGACACGCCGCCGTCGCTGGCCATCGCCGCCACCGATGCGGTGAAGGCGGAAGGAAACGCCGGGACCACCGCCTTCACCTTCACGGTCACCCGTGCCGGCGACACCTCCGGCGCCTCCAGCGCCAACTGGGCGGTGACCGGCTCGGGCGGCAGTCCGGCCAGTGCTGCGGACTTCGTCGGCGCGGCCCTGCCTTCGGGAACCGTCAACTTTGCGGCGGGCGAGACCAATAAGCTGGTCACGGTCAATGTGGCCGGCGACGCGGACATCGAGACCAGTGAGGGCTTCACCGTCACCCTGTCGGCCCCCACCGGCGCGACGATCGCCACCGCGGCCGCCAACGGGACCATCACCAACGACGACGGCGCGGTCGTCGGGGAGACCTGGACGGGGACGTCCGGGGACGACCTCCGCATCGGCGGCGCCGGCGACGACAACCTCTCCGGCAGCCTTGGCGCCGACAGCCTGCAGGGCGGCCTGGGCGCCGACACCCTGAACGGTGGTCCCGGGTTCGACAGCCTCACCGGCGGCGGTGGCGCGGACTCGCTGACTGGCGGGGGCGGGGCCGACACGCTGGCAGGCGGGACGGCCAAGGACACTCTGGCGGGCGGCAACGGCGCCGACCTGTTCGTCACCGGCCTCGGCGACTCCGGAACCGTGGCCGGCGGCCAGGACCTGATCCAGGACTGGGAGGCCGGCGACCGGCTGGACTTCACCGGCGCGGGGGTCACCTACACCTCCAGCTCGGCGGCTGACTACGCCGCGGCCGTGACCTACGCCAACGGCCAGATCGCCTCGGGCGCCGTCGATGTGGTGGCCGTGCAGGTGGGGGTCGACGTGATCGTGTTCGCCGACAACGCCAATGACAACGGCGGCTTCGACGACGCCATCGTCCTGGTCGGCCGCACCCTGGCCGACATCTCGGCGGTCAGTGTTATTTAGCCCGCCGGGGCGGCAAGAAACAGGCCGGCCCCGGGAAGGGCCGGCCTGGGCAATTCGTCCGGATGGCGTTTGCGCCGATCGCGGATCTTAAGCTTGCAGCTGTCCCGCCGCGGTCTTGCCGCTGCGGGAGTCACGCTCCAGCTCATAGGTGATTTTCTGGCCTTCGTTCAGGGAGCGAAGTCCCGCACGTTCAACGGCCGAGATGTGGACGAATACGTCCGCGCCGCCTTCATCGGGTTGGATGAAGCCATAGCCTTTTTGGCCGTTGAACCATTTTACGGTGCCGGTAGGCATTGATATCTACATTCCTTCGTTGGATATTCGCGTACCGCGCAAGCATTCACGCGGCCGATCAAAGATCGCGAAGGGTCGGGAGGCAGGTCCGGCGCCCATCGTAACGGGCGAGGATAGTCGGCCGAACCTTACGAGTTCGATGCGGCAATTCTAGATGGATTTCAGCCGGGGCGCAATCCGGGCAACAAAAATCGCCCGCAGACCGCGACTCTACGCCATTCAAGGGCCTAGTATGTGCGGCGCGCCTGTCGCGCGCCACCGGCCAGGAGGCCAACGATGAGCCTGATCGACAAGATTCCGCAGTTGTCCGATGACGCGGTGGCGAACCTGTTGGCCAACGCCCGCCGGCTGGCGCAGAGCGGTTCCGACAAGCAGCAGGTCGACGCGGCCGAACTGTTGCCTGCCCTGGAGGCGGCCACGGCCCTGCGCAAGGAGGTCAAGGCCGAGGCCGCAGCCGCCCGTCGCGCGTCCCAGCGCAAGCCGCGCAAGGTCCCGGCGTAGCGTCAGGCGGTTGTTGGCGCCATTCTGCGGCCCATGAAGATCTGCCTGATTCCCGCGCTCCTGGCGCTCGCCGGCCCGGCGCTGGCCGCCGACCCGCCGGGGCCGGTGTCCACGCCGGTCACGGTGACCACCACCACCTGGTCCGGCCAGCCGCTGACCTTGCCCCAGGGGCCGGTCGCCGTCACCGTGTCGCGCACCGATCTGCCGGCCGGCGGCGTGCTGCCGATCCACCGACACCCCTATCCGCGTTACGCCTATGTGCTGTCGGGTCGGCTTCAGGCCGTCAACCTCGACACCGGCGCCACTTCGGAACTGAAGGCGGGCGAATTTACCGTCGATCCCATTGACCAGTGGCACAAGGCCTGGGCCCTCGACGGCCAGCCGGCCAGTCTGCTGATCATCGACCAGGCGCCGCCCGGCCAGGGCAACATGGTCCGCAAAGCCCCCTGACCCCACGCCTGGAGCCGCCTTTGGCCGTCGCCGACGATCCCCTGGCTGAGCTCATGAGGCGCATCGCCGCGGGCGATGGCGCGGCGCTGCAACGTCTCTATGACGCTACCTCGGCGAAGCTATTCGGCGTTTGCCTGCGTATCCTTTCCAACAAGGACGAGAGCGAAGACGTGCTGCAGGAGGTCTACCTCACCATCTGGCGCCGCGCGGACCGCTACCAGGCGTCCCGCGCTAGCGTCATGGCGTGGATAGCCACCATCGCCCGCAACCGCGCCATCGACCGCCTGCGCGCCCGCGGCCCGCTGGCCTATGCCGCGCCGGTGGAGGCGATTGTCGTCCCTGATCCGACCCCGCTGGCCTCGGCACTGCTTGAGCAGGCCGAGGACAACGCCGCCCTGCACCGCTGCCTGGAGGAACTCGACCCGCGCACCGCCGGCGTCATCCGCACCGCCTTTTTCGAGGGGGTCACCTATGAAGCCCTGGCGGCGCGGCTGGACACGCCCCTTGGCACGGTGAAGAGCTGGATCCGCCGCGGCCTGTTGAAACTCAAGGGGTGTCTGGAGCCATGAGCGGCGACCCTGAACTGCCCGAAGCCGAGGCCCTGGCCGCCGAGCACGCCCTGGGGGTGCTGGGGGAACGTGACCGCGCCGCCGCTGAGCGGCGCATGGCCGCCGAACCCGGCTTCGCCGCCCAGGTGGAGGCCTGGCGCGATCGTCTGGCGCCGCTGGTCGGGGCGGTGGCCCCCGTCGCTCCGCCCGCGGGTCTTTGGGCGCGGATCGCGCGGGCGCTGCCAGCCAATGACAATCAGGTGCTGGTCAAGCGCCTGCGGTTCTGGCGCGGCCTCTCGGCGGGCGCCTTCGCCCTGGCGGCGGCCAGCGTCACCTTGGCGGTGCTGTCCGCGAGCCGGCCGCCGGTGGTAGTGACCCAGCCCGCCGCCCAGGGTCAACTGTTGAACGCCAGCCTCACGGGCGCGACCGGAACGATGTTCGTGGCCGCCTACGACCCCGACCGCAAGGCGCTGATCATCACCTCCCTGGTCCCGCCCGGCGCCGACCCGGCCCATGTGCACGAGCTGTGGCTGATCCCCGCCGACGGCAAGCCGCGCTCTCTGGGCCTGGTCGAGCCCGGTTCGTCCCACCGCATGCCCATGGCCGCGCCATTGGCGCCGATGGTGCTGGAGGGCGCGGCCCTGGCCATTTCGGTGGAGCCCCCCGGCGGGTCGCCCCAGACCGGCCCGACTGGTCCCGTGGCGGCCATGGGCAAACTCAGCA
>CAXNKO010000176.1:0-5243 GCA_964202685.1 Caulobacterales bacterium | reverse complement strand
CCACCTGGGCGGTGAAAGCCTTGGTGGAGGCGACGCCGATCTCCGGTCCGCAGTGGATCGGCCAGACCACATCGACCTCGCGGGCCATGGTCGATTCCACCGCGTTCACCACCACGGCGCTGCGCATGCCCCTGGCCTGGCAATAGCGCAGCGCGGCCAGGGTGTCGGCGGTCTCGCCGGACTGGGAAATGGCGATCACCAGGGCGTCGGACTGCAGCGCCGGCTGGCGATAGCGGAACTCCGAGGCGATTTCCACATCCACCGGCAGGTCGGCCAGCTGCTCGATCATGTATTTGCCCAGCATGCCGGCGAAGAACGCCGTGCCGCAGGCGACGATCTGGATGCGCTTGAGACCGGCGAAGTCCACCCCGCCGGGGATCGCCGTGCGGCCCCTCAGGGGGTCCACATAGGCCGCGATGGTGTGCTGGCAGCCTTCGGGCTGGTCGTGGATCTCCTTCTCCATGAAATGGCGGTAGTTGCCCTTTTCCACCAGGGCCGCGGAGGCCGGCGCCGTGCTCACCGGCCGGTCCACCGGATGCCCGGCCTGGTCGAAGATCTGGGCGCTGTGGTGATCGATGGCGACGAAATCGCCCTCTTCCAGGTAGCAGACGCGGCGGGTGAACGGGCCGACCGCCAGGGCGTCCGAGCCGATGAACATTTCACCCTCGCCGTAGCCCACCACCAGCGGGCTGCCGCGCCGGGCGCCCATGATCAGCCCATCATGGCCCTCGATCAGCACCCCCAGGGCGAAGGCGCCGATCAACTGGTCCAGGGTCGCCCGCAGCGCTTCCCCGGGAGACCGCCCGGGCGTCAGTTCGCTGTCCAGCAGCGCCGCGATCACCTCGGTGTCGGTTTCGCTCTCGAAGCCATGGCCCGCCGCGCGCAGGCGGTCGCGAAGCTCGGCGTAGTTTTCGATGATGCCGTTGTGAACCAGGGTCACCCGGCCATGGGTGTGCGGATGGGCGTTGGGCGCCGACGGCGCGCCATGGGTGGCCCAGCGTGTGTGGCCGATGCCAACGGTGGCGTTGAGCGGGTGGTCGGCGAGGACGTCCTCCAGGGCGCGGATCTTCCCCTTCGCCCGCCGCCGCTCGACGTTGCCGCCGACGAAGGCGGCGATGCCGGCCGAGTCATAGCCGCGGTACTCGAGCCGCTTCAGGCTGGCGATCAGCCGCTCCTGGACGGAGCTGTTGCCGACGATGCCGATGATGCCGCACACGCGATTGCCTTTATGCTAAATCGTGACAAGTCATCGTGCCCCGCCGCGTCTTTAGCATTCGCAAACGCGGTGTCAGGTAAGTTTGGGTTTCCGGACATTTCACGAGCCACACCATGAGCAAGCGCGCCTATTTCGGCACTGACGGCATCCGCGGGGAGGCCAATCGCCACCCGATGACGGCGGAGATCGCCCTGCGGGTAGGCATGGCGGCCGGCAAGATGTTCATGTCCAACGATGAGCGCCGCCACCTGGTGGTGATCGGCAAGGACACCCGGCTGTCGGGCTATATGATCGAGACCGCCCTGGTGGCCGGCTTCACCAGCGTCGGCATGGACGTGCGCCAGTTCGGGCCGCTGCCGACGCCTGGGGTGGCGATGATGACCCGGTCCCTGCGCGCCGACCTGGGCGTGATGATCTCCGCCTCCCACAACGGATACGCCGACAACGGCATCAAGCTGTTCGGTCCCGACGGCTACAAGCTCTCCGACGAGAAGGAGCTGGCGATCGAGGCGCTGATGGACGAGGGCCTCAACCAGAACCTGGCCGCCCCCGGCGCGCTGGGCCGGGTGCAGCGGATCGACGACTGCCAGGCCCGCTACATCGAGATCGCCAAGGCGACCTTTCCCCGCCGGCTGAGCCTGTCGGGCATGCGCATCGTCATCGATTGCGCCAATGGGGCGGCCTACAAGGTGGCGCCGGAGGCGCTGCACGAGCTGGGGGCCGAGGTGATCCCGATCGGCATCGCCCCCAACGGCTTCAACATCAATGACGACTGCGGCTCCACGGCGCCGGCGGCCATGCAGCGGGCGGTGCGGGAATACCGCGCCGACATCGGCATCGCCCTGGACGGCGACGCCGACCGGCTGGTGATCTGCGACGAAAAGGGCCAGGTGGTCGACGGCGACCAGATCATGGCCCTGATCGCCGGCGAGTGGGCGCGCCAGGGCCTGCTGCGGGGTGGCGGCGTGGTCGCCACCGTAATGTCCAACCTCGGCCTGGAGCGGTTCCTGCGGGAGCGGAACCTGAACCTGGAGCGCACGCAGGTGGGCGACCGCTATGTGATGGCCCGCATGCGCGAGGGTGACTTCAACCTGGGCGGCGAACAGTCGGGCCACCTGATCCTGTCGGACTTTTCCACCACCGGCGACGGCCTGCTGGCGGCCCTGCAGGTGTTGGCGGTGCTGCGTGAGGGCGACCAGCCCATGAGCGCCCTGGCGCGCCAGTTCGAGCCGGCCCCGCAGATCTTGCAGAACGTGCGCTTCGCCGAGGGCCGTCCCCTGGAAAGCGACGCGGTCAAGACCGCTATCGCCGACGGCGAGGCCCGCCTCAACGGCTCGGGCCGTCTGGTGGTCCGCGCTTCCGGCACCGAGCCGCTGATTCGCATCATGGCCGAGGGCGACGACGAGCGCCTGGTCGCCCAGGTGGTCAATGACATCGCCGGCGCGGTGAAGAAGGCCGCAGCCTAAAGCCGAGCAGCCTGGGGAGCTCTCCGCCAAGTACCCAGAAAATCTGACAAATGGAACAAACCGCCCCTACCGCGGTTTAACAATTCGTGTCAGCTTCGAAATGTTGGCGCCGATCGACCGGCGCGCGCCAACGATTTAGGGGGCAGGATGCGTCGGAACTTGGCGTTTCACGGTGCGCGTCGCGCATCCGGCGGCTCGGCGACCAGCCCGCTGGCCTGCCTGGCTTTCGTGCTGGTCATGGCCATCGCCTTCTGGGCCGGGGTGCTGTGGCTGGGCGACAGCGTGATGACCCTGCTGTTCAGCGCCGGCTGAAGCGTCCTATAGCCGGCCGATGCTCGTATAGGCGAAGCCCCGGGCGCGCATGTCGTCGGGCTTATAGATGTTGCGCAGATCGACCATCGCCGGCCGCTTCATCAACTGTTTGATGCGGTCGAGGTCGAGGGCGCGGAACTGGTCCCATTCGGTGATGATCACCAGTACGTCCGCCCCGGCGGCGGCGGCGTACGGATCGTCCTTGAAGTCCACGTCGCGCAGCAGATGCCGCGCCTCGGCCAGCCCCTCCGGATCAAAGGCCTGAATCCGCGCCCCCTTCGCCTGCAGGGCCGGGATGATCGCCAGGGACGGGGCGTCGCGCATGTCGTCGGTGTTGGGCTTGAAGGTCAGGCCCAGCACGCCCACGGTCTTGCCGGCCAGCTCGCCCCCCAGGGCGGCGGCGACGCGGTCGGCCATGTCGAGCTTGCGCTTGTCGTTCACCGTCACCGTGGTCTCGATCAGGGTGACCGGCGATCCGGCGTCGCGGGCGGTGCGGACCAGCGCTAGGGTGTCCTTGGGAAAGCAGGATCCCCCGTAGCCCGGACCGGCGTTGAGAAACTTCGAGCCGATGCGCTTGTCGAGCCCGATGCCGCGCGCCACCTGCTGCACGTCGGCGCCCAGGGCGTCGCACAGGTCGGCCATCTCATTGATGTAGGTGATCTTCAGGGCCAGGAACGCATTGGCGGCGTATTTGATCAGCTCCGAGGTGCGCCGGCTGGTGAACATCACCGGCGTCTCATTGAGATAGAGCGGCCGATAGAGTTCGGTGATCACCGCGCGCGCGCGGGCGTCCTCGGTCCCCACCACCACCCGGTCCGGCCGCTTGAAGTCCTCGATCGCCGCCCCTTCGCGCAGGAACTCCGGATTGGAGGCCACGGCGAAATCGGCGTCGGGCCTGACCTTACGGATAATGGCTTCGATCTCGTCGCCGGTGCCCACCGGCACGGTGGACTTGGTGACCACCACCGTGAAGCCTTCCATCGCCGCGGCGATCTCCTCGGCGGCGGCGTGGACATAGGAAAGGTCAGCGTGGCCGTCGCCGCGCCGCGACGGCGTGCCCACGGCGATGAACACCGCGTCGGCGGCGCGAACCGCGCTGGCGGTGTCGGTGGTGAATTCGAGCCGCCCATCGCGAACGTTGTGGGCGACCAGCAGATCAAGGCCCGGCTCAAAGATCGGCATTCCGCCCGCCTTTAAGCGCTCGATCTTGCCGGCGTCCTTGTCCACGCAGATGACCGCGTGGCCGAAGTCGGCGAAACAGGCCCCGCTGACCAGGCCCACATAGCCCGTTCCGATCATAGCCACGCGCATAAGGTCTAGGTCCCTGGTATCGTTGCCGTCACGGCCGGACTTCTATCGCCAATGTCTGTCGTCAAGGTTTACGGCTCACGATAAGAGCTAACAATCATGACCAGACTCGAACGCGCGCGGGGCATGTCCGATCTAGCGGAGCGCAAGCGGGCTGTGCGCGCGGCGGCGGATCACTTCCGCAACCTGCGCGCACCGGGTCGGCGAATTACAGACGCGGACATCTACGACGATGAGGGCCTGCCAAGGTGCTCGCCGTCAATGCGTCGGCGATCCTCCTCGATGAAACCGAGCGGCCTCGGTTCGAGGAGCTCCTGATCCTTCAGATCTCCTGGTTGTAGGCCCCGACCTGCGGGTGTTTCGCCAGCCGGGGCTTCACCTCGGCGTGGAACAGGGCCCGCATGTCGTCCGCCGACCGCAGGCTTTCCACCACCACCACCAGCTCCGGCTTGTTCGACGAGGCCCGCACCAGCACCCAGGAGCCGTCGTCCAGGGCCACGCGCACGCCGTTGACGGTGATCAGCTCGGCGATCCGCCGGCCGAGGATGGTCTCGCCCCGGGCCTGGGCGGCCTGGTATTCGGCCACCACCGCCTCCACCACCTGATATTTCAGCTCATCGTCGCAGTGGGGCGACATGGTCAGCGAGGTGTAGGCGACCGGCAGCGCCTTCTTGAGGTCGGAGAGTTTCCGGCCCGGATTGCGGTCGAGCATCGACAGCACCGCCGCGCCGGAGACGATGCCGTCGTCGTAGCCGCGGCCGATGGGCGGATTGAAAAAGAAGTGGCCGCTCTTTTCGAAGCCGGCCAGGGCCCCCAGTTCGGCGGTCTTGCGCTTGATGTAGGAGTGGCCGGTCTTCCAGTAGACCGTCTTGGCGCCATTGGCCTTCAGCACCTGGTCGGTGGCGAACAGGCCGGTGGATTTGACGTCGACCACGAAGGTG
>CAXNKO010000175.1:0-5281 GCA_964202685.1 Caulobacterales bacterium | reverse complement strand
CGCGCCAGTCCAGCCGGTGGATGCGGGCGATCTGCTCGATCCCGTTGCGCCACAGGGTCCCACGCTGATCCGCAGTCAACTCGGCCACCCAGCCCTGCAGATTGTAATTCGGCGACAGGGGCGCGATCCGCCCCGGGCATCGGCGCATCACCAGGAACGGCGTGGTCAGCACCTCGGGATCATGTTCCACGGCAACGCACTCGGGAACCGGAACCTCTGCACGCCCCGCCAGAGCCCGCATCATGTTCCAGGGCAGCGACAGGTCCGAGCCCAGGAAGATCTCGCCGGCGGCGAACTCCCGGCGGACGACGAAATGCTCCTCGACGCGCCGGCCCTCCGCCTCGAAGGTGACGTCGATGAAGGAGCTCTCCGCCGATCGGCCGCCTTCCGTCGGGAAGCCGACAGGCCCGACGGTGAGATCCTTCGCCTGCGGTGTTCGCGCCGCGAACCAGGCCTGCAAGCGCGTCCGCGTGAATTCCGGGTCGAGCCGCGCGATGCCCGATTTCGCGGGGGCGGTCACGTCAGCAGCGCCTGCGGGCCGCCCCACGCCGCAGCGTCGCCTTCAGGTCGGTGGCGGCTCGGAAGCATGGTCGTGCGCCCTTCCTAAGCTTTACAGACGTCAAGGCCCACGGCTACCGTTCCGCAACGACCGTTGTCAATTGAAGAGGGGGCGCGCCTTGAGCGAGGACCGGGTGTGGCTGGTCACCGGGGTCAGTTCCGGACTGGGCCGCGCGATCGCCGAGGCGGCGCTCGGCGCCGGCCTGCGCGTGGCGGGGACGGTCCGCAACCCGGTCGACCTGGCGGCGTTCGAAGCCCTGGCGCCGGGCCGGGCCATAGGCGTGCGGCTGGACATCGCCGATCACGCCGCCGCGCCGGCGGCGGTCGCGTGGGTCGAGGCTGAGGTCGGGCCGATCGGCGTGTTGGTGAACAACGCCGGCTATGGCCACGAGGGTCCGATCGAGGCGATCGGGATCGCCGACTTCAAACGGCTCTACGACACCAACCTGTTCGGCACCCTGGCCGTCACCCAGGCGGTCCTGCCGTTCATGCGCGGACGCCGCGCCGGCCGGATCATCAATGTGTCCTCGAGCACCTCCGTCGGCGGGCCGGCGGGCCTGGCGGCTTACGCCAGCAGCAAGGCGGCGATGAATTGCCTCTCCGAGGCGCTGGCGAAGGAGGTGGCGCCGTTCGGGGTGCGGGTGATCAACCTGCTGCCCGGATCCTTCCGCTCCCGTTGGGCCGGCGCTTCGCTGCGCCGCGAAGGCTATGAGGCCTATCCGCATCTCGCCGCCCAGAGCGAAGCGCGGCGTCAACGCGACGGCGCCCAGACCGGCGATCCGGTCAAGTTCGCCGCCGTGGTGCTGCAGGTGGCCGAGGACGAGGACCCGCCGCTCCACCTGATCCTCGGGCCGACCGCCCTGGTCGCCTATCGCAACCGCGGCCGGCAGATGATCGACGACGCCGACCGCTCCGAGGCCATGGACCTGGACACCCAGTACGGGTGAGACCCGGGTCAAGAGCCCTTCCCACTCAAAGTGGCGACACCTGAGGACTTACGCCGGTCGGCGCTTTTTTCAGCTGGCGGCCGGCGCCTTCCCGGGCCGGCCCTGGAGCGTCGGTCCCAGCCATTTTTATGCGTATTGTCATATCCTTATGGATTTCCAAGACCCTCGAGGCCCCATCGCCAGGCGCCAACCGGGGGCCGGGGATGGCTCATAGGCGGGATGAACAATGAGAACAAACAGAGAATATCACAACTCCGCCGCAAGGCAAGTTTTTCCGCGCAGGTCCGCTGACGGCACGGCGGGAGTGGAGCCGACGGTTCGGCGGTCGCGGCCGACCCGTTCGCGCGATCACCCGATTGCCCCGCTCGGGCCCGCCGGTGACATTGACAGGCGTCAAGACGTGAGCGAGAGCCCAGACAGGAAACCGGAACCGGGGGGGAGCCGTGACGACAGCCGTCGCCGAGCACGACGGACGGGAGGCTTCGGCCTATCCGCGCCGGGCCTACGCCTTCTTCGTGGTGGCGATCCTGATGATCGCCAGCTGCCACTCGCAGCTGGACAAGCAGTTTCCCATGCTGCTGGTGAAACCGATCCGCGCGGCCTTCGACATCTCCGACACCCAGATCAGCCTGTTCCAGGGTGCGGCCTTCGCGGTGTTCTACGCCGTCATGGGGCCGGTGTTCGGCCGCATGGTCGACAACCGCAACCGGCGCAACCTGATTATCTTCGGCATCCTGTTCTGGTCGGTGATGACCGTGGCGGCGGGGTTCGCCACCAACTACTGGCAACTGCTGTTGAGCCGGGTGGGCGTTGGCATTGGCGAGGCCGTGCTGGCGCCGGCGGCCTATTCGATGATCGCCGACTATGTGGAGCCGCGCATTCGCGGCCGGGCGATGGGGATCTACATGGCCGCGGTCGCCGCCGGCACCGGCCTTTCGTTGCTGTTGGGCGGGGTGATCGTCGGCGCGGTATCGCAGGGACCGCTGATCGACCTGCCTGTGCTGCGCGACATGGCGGCCTGGCAGACGGCGTTCGTCATCGTCGGCGCGCCGGGCTTCGTCACCGCCATCCTCATGCTGCTCGTGCGCGAACCCAAGCGCCAGGGCGACGGCAGCACCCCGGCCGCCGGCGCCAAGGGCCCCTCGGCGGAATTCATCGCCTACATCAAGCAGACCCGCATGGCGTTCGGCTGCGTGCTGGCCGCCCAGGTGCTGGTGCACTTTGTCGGCAACTGCATCGTGCCCTGGGTCCCCACATTTTTCATCCGCACCTACGACCTGCCGGCCGCGACGGTGGGCGTCACCCTGGGAATTCTGCTGTTCAGCGGCTCGGCGCTGGGCTTCTTCCTCAGCGGATTCCTCAGTGACCGCTGGCTGGCCCGGGGCCGGCCGGACGCGCGTCTGCTGCCGCTGTTTGTCGGCTATCTGATCTTCATCCCGGCAGTGATCATCTGGCCCCTGGCCGGAAACCCCTATGTGTCCTTCGCCGTGTTCGCCATCCAGTGCGTGGGCCATGTGATGGCGGTGGCCACCCTGCCGATGACCACCCAGGACGTGGTTCCCGCGCGCATGCGCGGCCAGGCGGTGACCCTGGTGCTGCTGGTCACCACGCTGCTGGGCTGGGCGGTGGGACCGACGGCGGTGGCGCTGGTCACCGACTATGTGTTCCACGACGACAACGCGCTGAAATATTCGCTGGTGCTGACCACCGTGCCCACCGCGGCCCTGGCCCTGCTGGTCGCCTGGTTCGGAAGGCGCGCCTTCATCGACACCCGCGCCAGGCTGATCGCCGCCAGCGCGGGCTAGACCGAGTTCACCGCCCGGACGTATTCCCCCGCCCGCCCTTGCACATGGGCCGGGTCGGAGCCGCGCCGCTGCGAGGACATCGGCAGCCGCAGCACCAGCAGCACCGCCCCCTCGGGCCCGGCGGTGACCGACTCGGGGGGTTCGTCGGCCTCCTGCAGCAGCACCGCATTGACCCCCAGCGCCATGCCGTCCTGGACCAGCGCGCCGGCGCTGACCAGCAGATACTGGGCCCCGCATCCCGCCGGCGGCGGCGTCGCCTGGGCGTTGGCGCCCAGACGCAGGACCGCCACCTCAAGCCCATCGTCGGCCGGGCCCCACAGGCCCTCGCGTTCCGCCTGCCCCGTCGCCGGACGCCGGTCGAGATCGGTCGGCGCGACGAAGAACCGCCGGCCCACGGCCCCCTCGGCAAGGTGGGCGTACTCGGGCATGCGCCAGCCGCCGGTGGCGGCGCAGCGCCGGAGCACGAAATAGCCCAGCCCGCCGTCATCGGCCACGATCGGGCCATAGGTCGAAAAGGCGTCGGCGTACTGGACGGTGACCGGCGCCACCCGATGGCGGCCAAAGCGCCCGGTCCCGAACACCACCACCTGGAACTGATCGACGTCGTGGAAATGGGCGAACAGTTCGGAGCCGGCTTCCAGCTGTTCGCCAATATAGGCCTGGGGCCCCGGCTCGATCTGGTGGCCGCGGCCGAAATAGTCCCGGACCCGCACCCGCCCGATGGCGCCGCCGTCATCGCGTTCACGAACCGGAGCCGCGTCGAAGCTCACCGACCGCATGATCGCTCCTTCCCAACTCCGGTGGCGCAGGCTTTATTGACGCCTGTCAACGCCACGATCAATCTAGACCTATTCCGGATCAGGTGAAATCGCCGGCGTCAACACGGACGCCGCTGGGCGGCGGACCAGGAACCCGAAGGATTCTGCACCTGTGGAGGATATGAGGTCAGATCCTGGGCGCCCGCCCCTTACGCTCGCGAGCAAGGTACTCTACGGCCTGGGCTCCACCGCCACCGGCATCCTCACCCGCAGTCTCAACGCCTTCCTGCTCCTGTACTACAGCCAGGTCATGGGGATGACCGCCGCGGCGGTGGCCACGGTGATCATGCTGGTGACCATCTTCGACGCCGCGGTCGACCCGATCGTCGGCCATGCGTCGGACAACCTCCGCTCCCGCTGGGGCCGGCGGCATCCGTTCATGTACGCGGCCGCCTTGCCCACTGCCCTGGCGTTCATGATGCTGTGGTCGCCGCCGTCGGGCATGACCGAGGGGGGGCTGGCGATCTATCTGCTGGTCTGCCTGCTGGTGATCCGGTTCAGCGACACCCTGTTCGAACTGCCGAGCGTATCGCTGGCCCCCGAGCTCACCCAGAATTACGCGGAACGCTCGGTGCTGATTGCCGCCCGCAAGGGGTTTGAGATGGCCGGCGGCTACCTGTTCATCCTGGCCGGCTACGAAGTGTTCATGCGCCAGCGGCCGGACGGTTCCGGCGGCCTGACCTCGCCGGAGGGCTATGGCGCCTTCGGCCTGGCCGGCGCCGCCGTGGTGCTGGTCGCCATCCTGGTCTCCACCCGCGGCACCCAGAAGTTCGCGCCGTTCCTGGCCAGCCCGCCGGTGCGAAAACTCTCCCTCGGCGCTTTCCTGGGCGAAGCGCGCCAGACCCTGCGCCACCGGCCGTTCCTGATCATGGCGGCGGCGGGCATGCTGTATTCCACCGCAGTGGGGATCACCCAGTCGCTGTCGATCTATTTCAACCTGTTCTTCTGGGAGCTGTCCCAGGCGCAGGTGGCGCTGATGGCCACCGTGCAGATTCCGGCCAGCTTTCTGGCGGTGGTGGTGGCGCCGGTGGCGGTCCACAGGTTCGGCAAGAAGGCCGCGGCGATCGTGTCCACGGTCCTGGGCCTGCTGCTGACGGTGGTGCCGGTCTCGCTGCGCTTGCTAGGGGTGCTGCCGGGCAACGATCATCCCGTG
>CAXNKO010000174.1:0-5318 GCA_964202685.1 Caulobacterales bacterium | reverse complement strand
ATTGGCAGGCGCACGAATCGCTCCAGCTCGGCGCGAGTGCGCACGAGCGCGAGGGTCAGGGGGCCGGGCACTAGCCCTCGAGTCTCAACAGTACGGTGAGCGCCCCCGCCGAGAACACCAGCGGGGCGGTCCAGGCGGCCAGCAGCGGGGCGATGGCGCCGCTTTCGCCCATGGCCACCAGCATCCCGTCCACCACCAGGAACAGCAGCCCCGCGGCGATGCTGGCGGCGGTGAACACCCCGCCCTGGCCGGAGCGGAAGCTGGCGAGCGCGATGGGCGCGGCCAGCAGCAGCATCACCGCCGCGGCGAGCGGCTGGGCCAGCGCGCGCTGCACCCGGGTGGCGTAGTAGCTTGGCGGCCGCTCCGCCCCGCCGCCGGACAGCGCCCGGCCGGCCGTGGCGGCCGAGGGCATTTCGTCAGGGGAAAACAGCGCCTGCACATCCAGGGGCCGGAAGTTGGCGTCCCAGACCATCTGCTCGGCCGCGCCGGCCTGGGCGCCGGCCGGGCCGAAGCGCACGAAGTTCGGCTGGGTCAGCCGCCAGCCACCCCGCTCGTAGCGGGCGTGCGCCGCCTTGATGCGTTCCATCAGCCGGCCCTGGTCGTCGCGGCGATAGATGGTCACCTGGTCCAGCGAGCGGCCGGAGAGATCGCGGGTGGAGGCGATCACCACATCGGCGCCCACCCGGAAGGCGCGCTGCTTGTCATCGATCTTCTTGGTCTCGACCCCGGTGTCGCGCCACCAGGCCTGCAGCGCCGGGTCGGTGCGGGGCGCGACCAGCTCCACGGCGGTGAAACTCACCACGGCCATGGCCAGCGCCGCCGGCATGGCCATCGCCGCCATCCGGTAGGTGGAGACCCCGGCGGCGCGCATGGCCACCACGGCGCTCTCGCTGGCCAGCTTCATGAAGCCGAAGATACAGCCGGCCAGGGCGCCGATCGGCGCCGCCTGCTCGATCAGCCGCGGCAGGCGCAGCAGGGCGTAGTGGGCGATGCCGCCGCCGCCCAGGCCGCGCCCGATGATCTGCGGGGTGACTTCCAACAGGTCGAGGATCTGCAGCACCGCCAGCAGGATCAGGCTGGAGGTCAGCATGCGCGAGGCGACGGTGCGCAGGACATAGCCGAACAGTTTCACGGTTTCGCCGGCCTCAGCTTGCGCACCAGGCCGCGGAGCTTCTCGATGCCGTCGCCCAGCTCCTGCACGAACAGGCCCACCGGGGTTTCACCCGGCCGCCGGCGGCTGCCCACGAACATCCAGGTGCAGAAACCGGTGAACAGCAGGAACGGGATTCCCACCGCCAGGCCCGGCGGCGCCTTGCCCGCGTCGGCCAGGCCCTCCCCGAACTGCAGCCCGTGCTGGAACGCCAGCATCAGCACCCCGGCGATGATCAGCCCCGCGGTGCGCCGCCCGCGCTTGGCGGCCAGGCCCAGCGGCAGGGCGATCAGCGGCAGGAAGGGCAGCACCAGCGACCGGGCGAAGCGGCCATAGAGCTCGGACAACAGCTTTCGGCGCGGGACGATGGGGTCCGGTTCGGTCGCCAGCCGGGCCAGTTCATTCAGGGTCAGCTCGCGCTCGTCACCGCCGCGGGCGCGCAACAGCGCCGCCGCGCCGGAGATGTCGGTCTCCATGATGAAGCTGTCGAAGCGGACGGTGTCGACCTTGCCGGCCTTGCTCTCGCCGATGCGCAGCCCGTTCTCGAGGATCACCGTCACCTGCTTGCCGTCCGGCTGGGCGACCAGCCGGGCCGATCCGGCGGTGATGACTTCCTCGCCGGTGGCGGTGGGCCGGCGGATGAACAGGCCCTTGAGACGGCGGCCTTCCAGGCTGGCCATGTCGGCGGTCATCACCGTCTCGCCGTCGCTGACGAAAGCCCCCCCGTGCAGCCGGCCGTCCCAGCCGGCGTTGACCGCCGCGTGCAGCACGGCGCGATAGGCGTAGCGGCTGTAGGGCTGCATGTAGCCGAACACCACCACACTCACCGTCATCAGCGCCAGGCCCAGGGCCACATAGGGCGCCGCCAGCCGGGTCAGGGAGACGCCGCTGGCCAGCAGGGCCTCGATCTCCGAGCCATCGTCCAGCTTGGAGATGACCAGGAACAGCGCGATGATGAAAGCCACCGGCAGCGCCATGCCCAGATAGTGGGGGATGAGGTTGGCGGCGAGCTCCAGCACCGGCCCGAACCGGTCGGCGCTGTTGGACAACATGTCCAGCAGGCGCAGCGCGCGCTCCAGCAGCAGCGAGATCACCGTGACGCCGAGGCAGGCGATCATCGGCAGGAAGGTGAGCCGCAGCACATAGCGGTCGATCATCGCCACCCGCGACGTGCGCACCGCCCGGCCCGGCCGGTGGGGTATGGTCAAGGCTTCGGCCATTCCCGCCGCAGCGCCTCCGCCAGGCTGGCCGCCCCCGCCGCTCCCAGATCGACCGCCGAGGCCAGGGCCGGCGGTCCCGGCCAACCGGCGTCCGGGAACGCCACGCCGCCGTGCAGCCGAACGCCCTGGTAACGGGGGATGACGTGGAAATGGACGTCAGGATCGACCATCATCAGCATCAGGTAGTTGATCTTCTCGTAGGCCACGGCCTTGCGCAGCAGGGTCTCGATCGCCGTCACCGCGGTCCGCAGGTCGGCGAAGGCCGCCGGGCTGAGGTCGGAGAAGGCGCGAGCCTCCTCCTTGCAGACCAGGACCAGCGAGCCATAGGTCGGCTGTTTCGGCCGCCCCAGCACCAGCCAGGCGGCGGTTTCGCCCACCAGGGTGTGCGGATAGCCGAAACTGACGGCGGTCGGATTGGTCATGGTCTCGTCCCGCAGCTGACGAGAGCAGCGTTTGATACATTGAACGGGGCGCGTCCATCCCTGTGAATGCGGCGCGCGCCCTTCTCCGCCGGGGAGAAGGCGGCGGCGATGGATGTCACGCCGCGACACCCGAGTAGGGCGCCGCCAGCGAATAGCGCCCCAGCTCGACGAACCCCCCCGCCTCGGCCTCATATCCGCGCGCCGCCACCCGCAGGCCCCGGCGCGGGTGGTCCGGGTCGATTTCCACCGCATGCCAGCGGCCGCCGTCCGGGGCGCCCGCCGAGGCCGATGGCACGCCCAGCACCGGGATCGGACCGGCCGGACCTTGGATGGCGCTGAACACCGCCTCATGGGCGTGGCCGTGCAGCACAAGCTCGGCGCCATGACGGGCCAGCAGGGCGCGCAGCGGCGCGGCGTCGGTGAGCGACTTGCGCCGAGGGACGACGCCGGCCGCCGGCGGGTGGTGCAGCATCAGCACCCGGCACAGGCCGCCGGGCGCCAGGTCGGCGAGGATGTCGTCCAGGCGCTCAAGCTGTTCGCCGCCCAGCCGGCCGGTGGCGGCGAACGGGCCGGTGACCAGGGCCGAGCAGAGATTGATCAGCGCCATCGGCCCGCGCCGGCGCACCTGGGGAAACTGCGCCGTCCCCTCGTCGCCCAGCCAGGGCGCCAGGCTGGCCAGCCGCTCGGCGTGCCCGCGCGACACCAGGGCGTCATGATTGCCCAAGGTGACGGTCACCGCCTCGGTCGGGGCCAGATCGGCCAGCCAGGCGCGGGCGAAGGCGAATTCCTCCGGGGTCGAGAAGTTGGTGAGGTCGCCGGTGAGCGCCAGATGTTCGAGCGCATAGGCCTTCACGTCGGCCACCAGAGCCTCCAGCACCGCCTGGTCATGCAGCAGGCGTTTGCGCCGCCATGCGAGGCGGCTGAGGGTCCGCTTGGTGGGCAGATCCCGCAGCCGAACCGGCGCCGCGTCGGGCGCGAGATGCAGGTCGGACAGGTGGGCGAGGCGGAAGGCGGTCAAGGCGGGTCCGAGGGTTGTGGCCGATTCACGCCTGAGCGCGGTATGTAAGCTGGGTGTTCTACAGGGACGAGCGATGTTGACCAGTGCTATGGGCCAGGCTGCGGCGGCGCCGCAAGGGCGGACGGTCGGGGCTTCGACGGTCAAGGTCTGGTCGCTGACCTCCCGCGAACGGCTGCTGCGCAGCTTTCGCCGCCTGGGGCTGTCGCAGCTTGAGGCCGCTGGCGGGGTGGTGCTGGCCCATGTGGGCTGGGTCTACGACGAATCGCTGATCGGCGCCTTGGCGCGGCGCCCGGGGGTGGTGCTGGCGGATGCAGCCGGATGCGGGGTGGCGGCCCATGTGGCCAGCGCCGACGCCTCCGCCGCGACGGCGGCGCTGGAGGCCGGTGAGGTCCCCGCCCTGGCGGGTCTCGAGGTGCTTACGGCGGCGCAACTGCAGGGAACCTACAACGACGAACTGCGCAAGCGCGAACCGCCGGTGCTGGCGCGTCTGGCGGCGGACAATGTCCGCGAGGTGGAAAAGCAGCTGTTCAAGGCCTCCTACAAGGGGGTGACCGATCTGGTGACCAAGTATGTATGGCCGACGCCGGCGCGCATAGTCACCCGCTGGTGCGCCGCCGCCGGGATCACCCCCAACCAGGTGACCTTCGCCAGTTTCCTGCTGGTGCTGGCGGCCTTGTACCTGTTCTGGGCCGGCCAGTTCGCCTTGGGGCTGGCGGCGGCCTGGGGCATGACCTTCCTGGACACCGTCGATGGCAAGCTGGCCCGGGTGACCCTCAGCTCATCGCGCTGGGGCAATGTGTTCGACCATGGCATCGACCTGATCCATCCGCCGTTCTGGTGGCTGGCCTGGGTGGCGGGGCTGCAGGCGTCAAGCCTGCCCCTGGCGCAGCCCGGCCTGATCCTCGGGGTCATCGTCGGGGGTTATGTGGTGCAGCGGCTGTTCGAGGGCGTGTTCATCTGGGCGTTCAAGATCCACATCCACGCCTGGCGTCGCTTCGACAGCTTCTTCCGGCTGATCACCGCGCGGCGCAATCCCAACCTGCTGATCCTCACCGCCGCGGTGCTGGCCGGCCGGGCGGACATCGGCATCGTGCTGGTGGCGATCTGGACCGCGGTCTCGCTGGCGGTGCATCTGCTGCAGCTGGCCCAGGGGTTTCTGACGCCCCGCGGCGCGGTGGTCTCCTGGCTGACCCGATGAGCGGCGACCTCGCCCGCTGGGTGGCCGAGGAACTGGCGCGCCCGGCGCCGGAGGCGGCGGCGCGGATGGGCCGCGACCTGGCCGCGGCGTTCGCGGACGCCCAGGCGGTGCTGTTCTACGGATCGTCCCTGCGCACCGGCGAGCTGGACGGGCTGCTGGACTTCTATGTCCTCACCGGCGCGCCGCCGAAGGGCCTGCGCGGCCTGGCCAGCCGGGTCCTGTGGCCGGACGTCAGCTACCATGAGGCGGACGATCCGCAGGGCGTCGTGCGGGCCAAGGTGGCGGCGATGACCCTGGCGCGGTTTCGTCG
>CAXNKO010000173.1:0-5332 GCA_964202685.1 Caulobacterales bacterium | reverse complement strand
GGCGGGCTGGCCGACGCCCTGGCCGACCTGGACGGCGAGAACGACTGCCGCGCCATCGTGCTGGCCACCACGGGAAAGGTGTTCTGCGCTGGGGCGGACCTGGCCAACAAGCTCACCGATCCGTCGGACATGTCCAATGTCAGCGCCCTCTATGAGCAGGTGGTGCGGCTGTTCGACTGCCAGACGCCGGTGGTGGCGGCGGTGCAGGGCGCGGCGATCGGCGCGGGCCTGGGCCTGGCGGTGTTCGCCGACTTCCGCGTGGCCTCGCCCGAGGCGCGGTTCGCGGCCAATTTCACCAAGCTGGGCTACCATCCAGGCTTTGGCCTCACCCACACCCTGCCGCGTCTGATCGGCCAGCAGCGGGCCGACCTGATGTTCCTCACCGGGCAGCGGTTCAAGCCGGAGGAGGTGGCGGCCTGGGGCCTCGTGGACGAGATCGCCCCGGCCGACAAGCTGATGGAGGCCGCCCGCGCGCTGGCCCGGGAGATCGCCGAGAATGCGCCCCTGGCCATTGTAGCCACCCGCAAGACCCTGCGCGACGGCATCGCCCAGGCGGTGCGCGCCCAGATCGCCCATGAATTCGGCCAACAGGCGATCCTGCGAGTCACCGACGACTATGCTGAGGGGGTCAAGGCGGTGGGCGAGCGGCGGCCGGGGAACTTCGCCGGACGGTAGATCACCGCCGCCCGAAGCCGATCCCTTCCAGCTGGGCCAGTTCGCGGGCGGCGCCCACCAGGGCCGGATAGGGGTGGGTGATCAGGTAGGTGGGAATCTCGCGCACATATTCGCTCAGCCGGCCCTTGTCCTCGAAACGGGCGCGGAAACCGCCGGCGTCGAGGCGGTCGGCGATCCGCGGGGCGATGCCGCCGCCGATATAGACCCCGCCCCGGGCCCCGAAGGCCAGGGCGAAGTCGCCCGCCACGCCGCCCAGGATGGCGCAGAAACGATCGAGGGCGGCGTTGGCCAGGGCCTCGCCGGCGTTGGCCGCCTCGAACACCGCCTGCTCATTGGCGTGGTCGCAGGCGCGGCTTTCGAGCTCGGCCAGGGTCCGGTAGAGGTCGAACAGGCCCGGCCCCGACAGCACCCGCTCGACGGAGACACGGCCGTGGCGGGCGCGCAGGCGCTTCCAGTGTTCCGCCTCCAGGTCGTCCGCCGGCGCGAAGCCCGCATGGCCGCCCTCCGTGGGGATCGGCGTCTCGCCGCGCTCGGAGCGGGCCAGGGCGGCGACCCCGAACCCTGCGCCCGCCCCCAAAACCACGATCGGCGCATACTCCGACCCGAACCGTTTCGGTCCGATCCGGCGCAGGGATTCCGCGTCCAGCCGGGGCGCGGCCAGGGCCTGGGCGGCGAAGTCGTTGAGCAGGCTCACGGCCTCCAGTTCGAAGGTCGACAAGAGCTCGCCCTCCGAAACCCGCCAGTCGAGATTGGTGAATTCGATTTCCCCGTCCACCACCGGACCCGCCACGGCGATGGCTGCCCGGGTCGGCCGCTGGCGGTTATCGACTGACTTCAAATAGGCGGCGATGACCGCGGTCAGGGAGGCGTGGTCCCGGCAGGCGTAAGTCTGCGGAAACCGGATGTGGCCCGCGTCGTCCACCAGGGCGAGACGGGCGTTGGCGCCGCCCACATCGCCCACCAGACCGCGAATCAGGGTCTTCACGCCGCGGCCTCGAACAACACCGATGCGCCGGACTCGGCGCCGCTGGCGCCACGCCGCATCCATCCGAACAGCTCCCGGCCATAGCCGTCGCCACCCGGCGGTGGGGTGGCCGCCCGGCGCAGACGCAACGCGTCCGCCTCGAGCTTGATCTCCAGAGTACCGGCCTGGGCGTCGAGGCGGATGACATCGCCGTCACGGACATAGGCCAAGGCCCCGCCGTCGGCGGCCTCCGGGGTCAGATGGATGGCGGCGGGCACCTTGCCGGAGGCGCCTGACATACGTCCGTCGGTGACCAGGGCGATCCTGAAGCCCTTGTCCAGCAGCACGCCCAGCACCGGGGTGAGGCTGTGCAGCTCCGGCATGCCGTTGGCCCGCGGCCCCTGAAAGCGGACCACGGCGATGAAGTCGCGTTCGAGCTCGCCGCGCATATAGGCGCCCAGCAGCTGCTCCTGGTCGTCGAATACGATGGCCGGGGCCTCCACAACCAGGTGCGCGGGCTTCACCGCAGAGGTCTTGATCACCGCCCGCCCGAGACCCCCGATCAGCAGCCGCAGGCCGCCCTCGGCCATGAACGGATCATCCACCGGCCGCAGGATGTCTCGGTTGAGGCTCTCGGTCGGCCCCTCGCGCCAGACCAGGCCGCCGCCGTCCAGGAACGGCTCCTGCTGGTAGCGGCGCAGACCGGAGCCGGCCACGGTCAGCACATCGGCGTGGGCCAGGCCCGCGTCGAGCAGCTGGCGGACCACGAAGGCCATGCCGCCGGCGGCGTGGAAGGCGTTCACGTCCTCGCTCCCGTTGGGATAGACCCGGGCGATCAACGGCGTGACCCTCGACAGATCGTCGAAGTCGGCCCAGTCGATGAGCACGCCGGCCGCCCGCGCCATGGCCACCAGGTGCAGGGTGTGGTTGGTCGACCCGCCGGTAGCCATCAGGCCAGCCATGGCGTTGACCACGCTCTTTTCGTCCACCACCGCCGACATGGGCGCATAGGCGTTGGCGCCCAGGCCAATCTCCACCGCCCGGCGGGCCGCCTGGGCGGTCAGCGCATCGCGCAGCGGGGTGCCCGGGGTGACGAAGGCCGCGCCGGGCAGGTGCAGGCCCATCATCTCCATCACCATCTGGTTGGTGTTGGCGGTGCCGTAGAAGGTGCAGGTCCCGGGGCCGTGGTAAGAGGCCATCTCCATGTCCAGCAGCTCTTCCCGCGTCGCCTTGCCCTCGGCGTAGAGACCGCGCACCCGGGCCTTGTCGGCGTTGGAGGCCCCTGAAGTCATCGGGCCGGCGGGCACGAAGACCACCGGCAGGTGGCCGAAGGACAGCGCCCCCATCACCAGCCCCGGCACGATCTTGTCGCAGACCCCCAGCATCAGCGCCCCGTCGAAGGCGTCGTGGGTCAGGGCCACGGCTGTGGCCATGGCGATGACGTCGCGGGAGAACAGCGACAGCTCCATGCCCGGCCGGCCCTGGGTTACGCCGTCGCACATGGCCGGCACGCCGCCGGCGAACTGGGCCGTGGCGCCCACCTCGCGGGCGGCGGCCTTGAGAATCTCGGGATAGCGCTCCAGGGGCTGATGGGCCGAGAGCATGTCGTTGTAGGCCGAAATGATGGCCAGGTTGGGCGCCGTCGGGTTGCGCATGCGGGCCTTGTCGTCGCCGGGCGACGCGGCGAAGGCGTGGGCGAAGTTGGCGCAGGAAAGTTTCCCCCGGCCGGGCCCGGCGCCGCGGGCGGCCTCCATCCGCGCCAGATAGGCGCCGCGCAGGTCGCGGCTGCGCTCGACGATGCGCGCGGTCACCTGGGCTGTGACAGGATGCATGGCTTCACCTTCCGTTATCGTGGTTGGCCGTCCAGAGCACGCGGACCGGAACGCGGTCCTGGACCAGTAACGCGCGCACAGGCAGGTCGGCGCCTTCAAGCGCCGCCGCCACCGCGCGCCGCTTCGCATCACCGGCGATCAGGATCAAGATCGTTCGCGCGGCAAGCAGTGCGGCGAGGGTGAGCGTGATCCGCGCCAGGGGGGGAGACCCCCAGCCGGCGGGGACCGCCCGGACCAGGGCCGCGCCCTGCGGGTCCATGGCGGCGGCCAGGCCCGGCATGCCCGGCAGCAGCGAGGCCACATGGCCGTCCTCGCCCATCCCCAGCATGACCACGTCGAAGGGAAGCCGCCCGCGCAGTCTGGGCTCCGGATCGCCCGCGCCGTACAGCTGGATGAACTCCGCCTGCGCCGCCGCGCCGCGCAACAGCCGCGCGCGCACCAGCCGTTCGTTGGACTCCGGCGCGTCGGCCGCGACACAGCGTTCGTCCGACAGGGTCACCATGATCCGCGGCCAGTCGAGCGCCATTTGCGCCAAGCGGTCATAGACCGGCCCCGGCGCGCGGCCGCCGGTGACCACCAGACTGGCCCGGCCCCGGGCGGCGAGTGCGGCTTCCAGACCGGCGGCGATGCCGGCGGCGGCGCAATCGGCCAGGGCGGCCGCAGACGCAAAAGTCTCCAACATGGGTCGCAGCCAGACGCAAAGCGGGCCGATCCGACGGCCCGGGCCGATTAAAGCCCCAATCCCCGCACAAGGCATTAAGCTGCGCCTTGCTCCAGGCGCCAAGGCGGGCGCAATGTCCCGCCGCTCCGTCGAGGGGGAGGTTTGGCGATGCCCGTCGCGACATCCGCGCATGCGGCGGCCTTCTGGGCCGGCCTGCACATCATCCTGCTGCTCACCTTGTCGATCCTGGTCGTGCGCAAGCGCCAGCATCACCGCATCGCCCTGGGCGACGGGGGCATTCCCGACCTTGCGCGGGCGATCCGCACCTTCGGCAACGCCACGGAATATGTCCCCGCCGGCCTGGCCACCCTGGCGCTGTTCGCGGTGTTCGACGCCGCCCCGGTGGTGGTGCATCTGCTGGGCCTGATGCTGTTCGTTGGCCGGGTGACCCATGCCATCGGCCTGTGGCGCTCCGGCGAGGCCACCCTGGCGCGGGCGGTGGGCGTGACGATCACCTGGATCGCCTATGTGTTCGCCAGCGTGGCGTTGCTGTTCTATGCGGTGGCATGAAGCGCGGCCACGCTTGCCCAGGGCGCCAGGGTCGGCCATATCCGCCCCATGGATGAAACCCTGCTGAACGATCTGGTCTCCGCCGCGCTGAAGGCCGGCGCCGACGCCGCCGAGGCGGTAGGCGCGAGCCGCCGGTCCCTGTCCATCTCCGTGCGGCTGGGAAAGCTCGAGGAGGTGGAGCGCGAGGAGGCCCGCGACCTGGGCCTGCGGGTGTTCGTCGGCCGCCGCCAGGCCACCGTGTCCAGCTCCGACGCGTCGCCCGATGCGCGCGCCAAGCTGGTGGAGCGCGCGGTGGCGATGGCGCGGCTGGCGCCGGAAGATCCCTACGCCGGCCTCGCCGATCCGGACTGCCTTGCCCGCGGGGCGCTTGCGGAACTCGATCTCTATGACCCGGCCGAGCCCACCCCCGAGACCCTCGAGGCGCGGGCACGAGAGGCCGAGGACGCCGCCCGCGCGGTGCCGGGCATCGTCAACTCCGACGGGGCCTCGTCGTCCTGGTCCGCCGGCCAATGGCGGCTGGCCACCAGCGGTGGCTTCCGTGGCCTGCAGCAGGGGTCGAGCTTCTCCCTGGGAGCCTCGGCCATCGCCGGCGATGGCGAGACCATGGAGAACGGCCACGACTGGCGCACG
>CAXNKO010000172.1:0-5410 GCA_964202685.1 Caulobacterales bacterium | reverse complement strand
GTGGCCGGCGAGCGCCTGCGCGAGGTGGTGGAGAGCAAACATCCGCTGAGGCGCAAATGACCACCATGCCCGCCTGGGCCAGTCCGCTGTTCGCCTCGGCGCTGTCGCCGGGGCTGCGCTGCGCGGACGGCGAGGTGCTGGTGTGGCGGATCGCCGACGACGCCTCCACCGCCACCATCACCGAGCAGTTCAAGGCCAACGCCGGCGAGTACCATCGCCGCTACGCCGCCAGCGATCATTTCGAGCATCTGTTCCGCCAGGCGCTGACCGCCACCGCCATCCAGGTGGCCGAGCGCCCGACCATCCTGGACCTGGGCAGTGGCTCGGGGGCCAATTCCATCGAGCCCTGCCGGCGGATCTTCCCCGGTGCGCGGATGGTGGCCACCGATCTGTCGGCGGAACTGCTGGCCATGCTCGCCAATGACCGGCTGGCGGCCGCGGCGTCCGGCGAGGTGATCTGCGTGGTGATGGACGCCATGAGCGACCACGTGGCGCCCGGGGCCTTCGACCTGGTCACCGGCGCGGCCATCCTGCACCACCTGGATAATCCTCAGCAGGGCGTCGAGGCCGCCGCGCGGGCGCTAAGACCCGGCGGCCACGCCATCTTTCACGAGCCGTTCAACGGCTGGGCGATCGTCCGGCTGGCTTTCGAGCGGATCCTGGCGGAGGCCGAGCTGCGCGGCGCTCCGCTTGATCCGCCGGTGGATGGGGCGTTGCGCCAGCTGGTGGCGGACGTGGCGATCCGCAGCCGAATCACCCGCCGCACCCCCGGCTTCACCGACCTGGATGACAAATGGCTGTTTTCCAGGACCCGGATGGAAAAATGGGCGGACGCGGCGGGCTTCGCGACGATCCGCTTCGTGCCGCACAATGATCATGCATCGCTGTACCGAGACGTCGCTGCGGTGCATCTGCAACTCACAGCGGGGCGATCCGACCTGGAACTGCCGGCCTGGGCGACGAATATCCTCGACAGCTTCGACGAGGCCCTGACCTTGCAGGCCAAGCGCGAGCTGATGATCGAGGGCGCTGTCGTGATGACCAAGGGCGGGTGAGTGCGATGCAAGCGCTCTTGTGACGCCGGCCCAACCCGCCTAATTTCCGCCGCTTCTTCAAACGCCGAGAGAAAAACCGCGCATGGCCGTGCATTACCTCGAGTTCGAGCGGCCCATCGCCGACCTCGAAGCCCAGATCGAGGAACTCTCCAGACTCTCCGACGCTTCCGGCCCCGACGGATTCGACGCCGAGGTGGAGGCGCTGCGCGCCCGCGCCCAGGAAATGCGCCGCGACACCTACGCCAATCTGGACGCCTGGCAGAAGACCCAGGTCGCCCGCCATCCGCAACGGCCCCACTTCGTCGACTACTGCGCGGGGCTGATCACCGACTTCGTGGAGCTGCGCGGCGACCGCAAGTTCGCCGACGACCAGGCGATCCTGGGCGGGCTGGGTCGGTTCGGCGATCGGCCGGTGGTGGTGATGGGCCACGAGAAGGGCCGCGACACGGTGGGCCGGGTGAAACACAATTTCGGCTACGCCCGGCCCGAGGGCTATCGCAAGGCCATCCGGCTGATGGACATGGCCGAGCGGTTCAGCCTGCCGGTGCTGAGTTTCGTCGATACCTCGGCCGCCTATCCGGGGGTCGCCAGCGAGGAGCGCGGCGTCGCCGAGGCCATCGCGCGCGGCACCGAGCGCGCGCTCAGCCTGGGGGTGCCGATGATCGCTGTGGTGACCGGGGAGGGCGGCTCCGGCGGGGCGCTGGGCATCGCCTGCGGCTCGCGGGTGCTGATGCTGGAGCACGCCATCTATTCGGTGATCCCGCCGGAGGGCGCCAACGCCATCCTCTGGCGCGGAACACGCACCGCCGAGGAAGCGGCCAAGGCGATGAAGATCACCGCCCAGGACCTGGTGAAGATGAAGATCGTCGACCGCATCATCCCCGAGCCGGCCGGCGGCGCCCACGCCGATCCCGACGCCATCATCCGTGCGGTGGGCGAGGCGGTGGAGGCGGAACTCGTGGCGCTGGACGCCCTGTCGCCGGACGAACTGCGCAAGCAGCGGGCTGACCGCTTCTACGCCATCGGCCGGGCGGGGTAGCGCCGGCTCAAGGCCGCAGTGCCTGCAAGGCGGCGGCGAGTTCATCCACGGCCTCGGCTGTCGTCGCCCAGGAGCACATCAGGCGCACCGAGCCGTCCAGGAAGCGGTGGACGACCCAGCCGTCCGCCTGCAGGGCGCCCAGCGCCGCGTCATCCATGTCCACGAACACGCCGTTGGCCTCCACCGGATGGCGGACCGGGAAGGGTGAGAGCCCGGCCAGGCGCCGCGCCATGGCGTTGGCGTGGGCGGCGTAGCGCAGGATCGCGCCGTCCTCGAGCATGCCGATGAAGGGCGCGGCGAGGAACCGGCCCTTGGAGGGCAGCTGGCCGGCCTGTTTCAGCCGCGCGT
The DNA here is from genome assembly GCA_964202685.1 of Caulobacterales bacterium. Classification (GTDB taxonomy): domain Bacteria; phylum Pseudomonadota; class Alphaproteobacteria; order Caulobacterales; family Caulobacteraceae; genus Phenylobacterium. Next base: position 2,968 of record CAXNKO010000172.1, on the reverse strand, counting down.
CGAAGCGGCGCGCCAACGGCCGGTCGAAGATGGCGATGGCTTCCGTGGGCGGCATGCCGGCCTTGGCGCCCCCGATCACCAGCAGGTCCACCCCCAACTGGCCGAGCGCGGTGACGTCGAACCCGGCCGCCGCGGCGTTGGCCAGCCGCGCCCCGTCCAGATGCACCCCGAGGCCGCGCGCTCGCGCCGCCCCCGTCAGGGCCGCAAGCGCCTCGGCGGCATAGACCGTGCCGTATTCCGTGGCGTTGGTCAGCGACAGCGCCCCCGGCGACTGGCGGTGCGCGAGGTCGGCGCCGGCCAACGCGGCGTCGAGGGCGCCCGGGTCGATGCGGCCCGATCCGCCCGGCAGGCCGATCAGGCCCAGGCCATGGCCGAAGAAGCCGGGCGCGCCGGCTTCATCGGTGCAGATATGGGCGTGCTGGTGGGCGACGACGGCCTCAAAGGGCCGGCAGAGCGCCGCCAGTCCCACCGCGTTGGCGGCGGTGCCGGAGGCCACGAACCGCACCTCCACATCGGCGTCAAGCCAGGCGCGGACCAGGTCCGCCGCGCGCGCCGAGACCGCATCGGCCCCGTAGGCGGGGGCGAATCCCGCATTCGCCGCCGCCAGCGCGGCCATGGCCTCCGGCGCGGCCGGCGCGGTGTTGTCAGAGGCGAAGTCGTGGCGTGGCGTCACCTTAGGTTCTGACGCCCAGCCCCTGAAGCAGCGTCGCGCCCATGTCCCTCACCAACGAGTCCGACCCGCCGCGCGGCAGTTTGCCGGCCAGTTCCAGCACCACCACGCCGTGAATCGCGGCCCAGGACAGCGCGCCCAGCCGAACCGCGTCGCCGGAAACAGCGCCAGCCGCGATATGCCGGTGAACATGCTGCGTCATCATGGCGAAGGCCCGGCGTTCGGCGGCGACCAGCTCAGGATAGTCGGTCTCGGTGGGCTGGTTGAGGTCGAACATCAGCTTGAATACCTGCGGATGCTCGAAGGCGAATCGCCGATAGGAGTCAGCGACCGCGTAGGAGCCTTCGATGGGGCCGGACGTCGCCGAGAACGCGGATTCCACGGCCTCGGCGAAACGGTTGAAGCCGTTGGTGCGCACCGCGGCCAGGATCTCGTCCTTGTCCTTGAAGTACCGATAGGGGGTCATGGCGCTGACGCCCAGCGCGCTGGCCAGTTGCCGCATGGTGACGCCGTCCGGGCCGCGCTCGGCGAACAGCATCTCCGCCGCGGCGCACAGCCTGTCGCGGAATCCGGCGACGTCGTCTTTGCTCAGAACGCGGGGCATCTGATCTCCCGGAGCCACGGACCGTTGGGCGGGGTCAACTTCGAGCCCGAGCATCACGCACACGCGACGCGTTTGCATATAAGATTAATTCCGGGTTCGCCAACAGTTGAGATCAATGCCCCGCCGCCGGCCAACCTTGACAGCTTCCACCTCGCGGCGCTGCGTCAGCTCGAGCCATCTGGATTTGATCTGGCCCCGGCTTTCGCCGGGGTGAGCGGCGGGTGGGTCAGCCTATCCGGGAACGGCCCTAGAATCGGTTTTCCCATTCAATGACGAACCGAAGCTGTCCATCGGTTTCGTCCCGGGCGGCGCCGGCGGCGAACAGATAGGCGGCTTCCAGCTCCAGCTCGCCTGACATCCAGCGCGGGCGGGTCTCGAATTTGGCCACCGGTCCCAGGAAGTGTTCCTGGCGCCCGCCGAAGCGCCGGCTGGTGCCCAGATCTCCGAAGGCCTGCGCCCCGAGGTTCCAGCCGCCGCCAGCGTCGACGGTTCCCTGCAGGACGTACTCGAATTCCGTCTCGTGACGACGCTGCGAAAGCGGCCGCTCGGCGATCAGGTTGGCCGTGGCGTGAACCGGGCCGAACTGGCGGGCGAACAGCAGCTTGGCCTCCAGGGCGCCCACCCCGCCGTGAACCGGTTGGGCATATTCGAGGTAGCCGCCCACATCGACGCCCGTCCCGGAAAGCTGCCCGAGATACACCACCGCTTCCAGCGCCAGGGCCTCAAACCGTCGGCGCGCGCCCGGCGTGTCCTCGAACTCCGCCAACACACCCGCGCTCAACCGGTCGCTGAAACCGTGGGAAACCTCCACGATGGCCTTGGATTCCCCCGCCGCCGCGCCGCCGGTCAGGCGGCCTCCGCGAAGCTCAAACTCGGTGATCCCGCGCTTGACGAAAGGCTCATAAGCCTTGCTGGCCAAGCCGGGCGCGGCCAGGGCGTGACTCGCGCCGGCCAACGCCGCGACCGCGATCGCCGCCATGACTTTGAGATCCATGCTCTTGCTCCCGAACCAGCGGCATGGATAGCTAGTTGCGAACGATTGTCAATCGCAATACCGGCCCCGGGGGCGCATGGCGGCCGCCGGCTCGCGCGCGGCCTCACAACACGGTATGGCTTGGCTTCCCGCGCCGGGCCGGAACCAGCGATGACCGAGCTTGCACCTCTGAGTGAGACCGTGTTGCCCGATGGCGTGCGCGCCCGGTTCGTCGAGGGCGTCAACGGGCTGCGCATGCACCTGCTGGAGGCGGGCCACGAGGGGCGGCGACGGCCGCTGGTGTTGCTGCTGCACGGGTTCCCGGAACTGGCCTATTCCTGGCGCAAGGTGCTGCCGGCCCTGGCCGAGGCCGGCTACCACGCGGTGGCGCCGGACCAGCGCGGCTATGGCCGCACCACCGGGTGGGATGGCGACTACGACGGCGACCTGGCGTCGTTCCGCCCGTTCAACCTGGTCCGCGACCTGATGGGATTGCTGGCGGGGCTGGGGCGCGACGCGGTTGCGGCGGTGGTCGGCCACGATTTCGGCGCGCCGGTGGCGGCCTGGGCGGCGCTGCTGCGGCCCGACGTTTTCCAGCGCCTGGTGCTGATGGCCGTGCCGTTCGCCGGTCCGCCGACCTTGCGGGCGGACGCGGGCCCGCCCACCCGCGACGACCCCGCCGCCCTGCCCGCCCTGAAGCGCCCGCGCAAGCACTACCAGT
>CAXNKO010000171.1:0-5420 GCA_964202685.1 Caulobacterales bacterium | reverse complement strand
CCCAGATAGTTGTCGACGAAAGCGTTGTTCTGCTCCGGGTCGAGCACCTCCAGCATGGCCGCGAACGGGTCGCCCTGGTGGCCGGCCCCCATCTTGTCGATCTCGTCGAGCATCATGACGCAATCGCGCGATCCGGCCTTGCGCAACGCGCTGATGATCCGCCCCGGCATGGCGCCGATGTAGGTGCGGCGGTGGCCACGGATCTCCGCCTCGTCGTGGACGCCTCCCAGGCTGACCCGCACGAAGGCGCGGCCCATGGCCCGGGCGATGGACTGACCGAGGGAGGTCTTGCCGACCCCGGGCGGACCCACGAAGCAGAGGATCGGCGCCTTGCCGGCCGGGGCGAGTTTGCGCACCGCCAGATATTCGATGATCCGCGACTTGACCTTCTCCAGGCCGAAATGATCGGCGTCCAGCACCCGGCGCGCCTCGGCGATATCGATGGGGGGCCGCTCGGGCGTCGACCAGGGCAGCTCGGTCAGGGTCTCCAGATAGGTGCGGATAATCCCGCTCTCCGGCGATGAGTCGGGGGTCCGCTGAAGGCGAGCGAGCTCCTTGCGGGCCAGCGCCGCCACATCCTCCGGCATCTGCGCCCTGTCGATGGCGGCCTGCAGCTCGGCGATTTCGGCAGTATTGCCGTCGTCCTCGCCAAGTTGGCGCTGGATGGCGGCCATCTGCTCGCGCAGCAGCATCTTGCGCTGACGGTCGTCGAGGCTGGTCTTGGTCTCGCGCCCGATCTGGTCGGAAAGCCGCAGGATCTCCAGCCGGTGGGCCAGCAGGGCCGAGACAATCTCCAGCCGGGGCTTGAGGTCGATGGCCGCCAGCACCGCCTGCTTCTCCTCCGGCCTGGCGTCCAGGTAGGCGGCGGCGAGGTCGGCCAGCGCGCCCGGCGCGGTGGTCGAGGCTACGGTCTCGCGCAGCTCCTGCGGAACCTGCGGCAGCAGGTCGAGCACTTCGCCCAGCTGGCGCTGCAGGACGAGGAAACGGGCCTCGATCTCGGGACTTGCTTCCGTGGGCTCGTCGATCGGCTCGCCCAGGGCGGAAAGGTAGGGTTGGCCCTCCAGGAAGCTGCGGATCCGAAACCGGCCGACCCCCTGGCAGATCACGTGATGGGCCCCGTCCGGGGCGGTGATGTAGCGCAGGATATTGGCGACGCAGCCGACGGGGTGGAAATCATCGGGCCCGACCAGCTCCTTGGCCAGATCCTTTTGCAGCACCAGCAGCACGGGTTGCTGTTCGCGCATCGCCTGCTGCGCCGCGGCCACCGAGGCCGGACGGTTGACGTTGATCGGAAACACCATGTTCGGGAACAGCACCATGCTGCGCAATGGTAGGACGATCAGCGGCCGTTCCGCCGCGGCGGTGTCTGGCGCCGCTTCAGGCAGGGCGGAATCGGCGGGGCTCATGGGGCGGCCTTTGACAGGCGCACGATCAGGCAACCGTGGCTGGCGAACCGGTGGACGGCGTCATAGCGCCCGGCGGGCAGGGGAACGCGGCGCTCGAAACGGCCTTGGGGAAGCTCCATGCGATGGATCAGGGCGGTGCGAAGCTCCTGCGGTAGCGCGCGTTCGCCGAATATGTGCAGCACGCCGTTATTGACGACGGCCTCGGCCGCATCGGCGTCCACCCCGGGCAGGCCCGCGACCACGATGACCGCGTCCGGCGTTTCCAGGATATCGACCGGCGGCTCCCAGCTGGGACGGGCCCGCGCCGTCGGCTTTGGACGGAACATCTGGCGGTGCAGGCGATCGGCCTGGGTCAACATGTGCAGCGCTTCCGACCACATCCAGTCGCGATGATCGTCCTTGGGCATCGGCTTTGGGCCTCCCTTCGCCACGCGGACTTGTCCGTTCTCTCGCGGCGGGTTTGCGTTGGCGCAATCTGATATGGTGCGCGGGCCGGTGTCACGCCATGTCTAGCCGACGGCCCGGCTGCGGCCCTCCCAATAGGGCGCCCGCAGTTCGCGTCGCAGGATCTTGCCGGAAGCATTGCGGGGCAGGGCGTCCACGAAAGTGATCGACTTCGGCGCCTTGAATCCGGCGATCCGTCCCCGCGTCCAGGCAATGATTTCGTCCGGCGTCGGCGCCACGCCGGGCGCGGCGACGACGATCGCCCTGACCTCCTCGCCCCAGCGGTCGGAAGGGATGCCGATCACCGCGGCGTCGGCGACCCCCGGGCAGCCCAGGATCGCGTTCTCCACCTCGGCCGGATAGATGTTCTCGCCGCCGGAGACGATCATGTCCTTCAGCCGGTCATGAACGAAGTGGAAGCCGGCGGCGTCGCAATAGCCGGCGTCGCCGGTGCGCAGCCAGCCGTCGGCGGAAATGGTCTCCCGCGTGGCGTCCTCGCGCTTCCAGTAGCCGGGCATGATCGCCGGTCCCCTGAGGGCGATCTCGCCAATCTCCCCGGGGCCGAGGGCGCGCCCGTCGTAGTCCTGGATCCGCGCCTCCATGCCCGGAAACGACACCCCGCAGGAGCGCAGCAGGTCGGGGGTGTGTTGATCGGCCTGCAGGGTCGTGCCGGCGCCGGTGGTCTCGGTCATGCCGTAGAACTGGTTGAAACCACAGCCAAACCGGGCCGTGGCGGCGCTCAGCACCGCTTCGCTGATCGGGGAAGCGCCATAGCTCACCGATCTGAGGCTGGACAGGTCCGCACCCTCGATCTCCGGGGCTTGCAGCATCATCTGGATCATCGCCGGCACCAGGAACACATGGGCGATGCGTTCGCGCTCGATGAGCTGGATCACCGCGGCGGGGCTGAACTCCGCCAGCAGCACCAGCCGCGCGCCGCCAGCCAGGCTGGCCACGGAGAAGTTGACGCCGGCCACGTGGAACAGCGGCATGACGCAGAGCGCCGCCTCATCGGCCTTGAAGAGGAAGCCCTCGACCTCAGCAAACGCCGCGGCCAGGAAGCCATAGTTGGCGTTGGTGAGCCGGACCCCCTTGGGACGGCCGGTGGTGCCGCTGGTGTAGAGTTGGAGGATGTCGTCGTCGTCCCTCGGGGCGTCGCCCGCCCCGCTGGCCGCGGCGGCCATCAGCGCCTCGAAACTCAGGAATCCCGCCTGCTCGCCGTCCACGGCGATCAGGGTGACCTGGCGCGGCAGCTCGCGGGCGAGGTTGGCGGCAAGCTCGAAATACTGCGGCGTCACAAACACGACGTTGGCGTCGCTGTCCTCCAGGATGAAGGCGATTTCCGGCGCCGCCAGGCGGATGTTGATCGGGGTCAGGCAGGCCCGCGCCAGCGTCGCGCCCATCAACAGCTCGTAGTAGGCGAGGCTGGTCCGCCCAAGCCAGACCACCCGGTCGGCGGGCTTGACGCCCAGGGCCCGGATCATCCCTGCGGCCGCGTCGGCGCGCGCGGCCCATTGGGCGTAGGTGAGGTTGCGGCCTTCCATCTGCAGGGCAACGGCGTCGCCGCGCGTCGCGGCCTGGCGGGCCATCAGTTCGATAAGCGTGGCGTGCCTTGTCGCCGCGGGCATGCTGCCTCCCTAATCGTTCGCCTTTGACTTGCGACCTAGTGTTGGCGCAAGCGCCGGCGGATTGCGAGCCCCGCCAAGCCTCAAGGCGCTCGCCAAGCGTGGCCGGGCGGGCCAACATGCGTCACCCGAACGCAAAGAGCGAGGCCACCAATGTACCGACCGGAGACCGTGAAGGAGACCATCCTCGAGCCGGATCTGCCGATCATCGATCCGCACCACCACCTCTGGGACCGCCCGGCCCCGCCGGCGGACGAGAGCCTGCCGCGCCACTCCATGGATCGCATGACCGTGCTCAACCACTGTTACCTGCAGCCGGAGCTGCTGGCTGACCTCACCAGCGGGCACAAGGTCATCGCCACCGTCTATCTGGAGGCCAGCTCCATGTACCGGGCCGACGGGCCGGAGGACGCCAAGTCGATCGGCGAGACCGAGTTCGTCAACGGGGTGGCGGCCATGTTCGCCTCTGGCCGCTACGGGGACATCCGCGCCATCGCCGGCATCGTCGGGCGGGTGGACCTGATGCTGGGCGACGCTGCGGGTCCGCTGCTGGACGCCCATATGGCGGTGGCGCCCGACCGATTCCGCGGGGTGCGCAACACCGTGCCCTGGGACGCCGATCCGGCGATCATCGGCGCGCGCTGGCGCCAGGGGGCCAACGCCTACGCCAACCCGAAATTCCGCGCGGGGTTCCGGCATCTGGCGCCCCGGGGCCTCTCCTTCGACGCCTGGCTGTTCGAGCCGCAGTTGCCGGATGTGGTCAGCCTGGCCCAGGCCTTTCCCGACACCCAGATCATCCTCGACCATGTGGGCACTCCGCTCGGCATCGGCGCCTACGTTGGCCGGCTGGAAGAGCGGTTCCCGATCTGGCGGAACAGCATCAAGGCGCTGGCGGCCTGCCCGAACGTGACCGTGAAGGTGGGCGGGTTGGCCATGCCGTTCCTGGGCTTCGACACCTACATGTCCGAAACGCCGGCCGGTTCCGAGCAGCTGGCGGCGGACTGGAGGCCCTATGTGGAGACCTGCATCGAGGCGTTCGGGGTCGATCGGTGCATGTTCGAGTCGAACTTTCCGGTGGACCTGGGCGCCTGCAACTACGCGGTGCTGTGGAACGCCTTCAAGCGCATCGCGGCCGGGGCGTCGGCGGAGGAGAAGACCGCGCTGTTCAGCGGCACGGCGCGCAGGGTCTATCGGCTTTCGGTCTGAGCGCCCCCCACGCGCAGCAGGCTGATCCCCGCGGCCAGCAGCGCGATGCACGCGCCGGTGACCAGGGCCGCGCGGGTGGCGATGTCGGGGATGAGGTGGAAGTAGACCGCCACCAGGGCCGCGCCGGCCGACTGGCCGAACAGCCGCGAGGTGGCCAGCATGCCGCCGGCCGCGCCGCTGCGCGACACCGGCGAGGACATGACCATGGCGCGGTTGTTGGGGGTCTGGAAGAAGCCGAAGCCCAGGCCGCACACCGCCATGCGCCAGACGATGTCGGCGGTGGTCGCGCCGGGGGCCATGAGCGCCAGCAGGGTCAGGCCTGTGGCCACCACCACCAGCCCGCCGGCGCTGAGCCAGCCCGCCGAGACCCGGTCGGCCAGCCGTCCGGCCAGCGGCGCGGAGGCGGCCAGGGCCAGCGGCCAGGGGGTCATCAGCAGGCCAATCTCCACCGGGCTGCGGGCGAAGGTGCGCAGGAAGGCGAAGGGCAGGGCCACGAAGGCCGCCATCTGCGCCACATAGCCGGCCACCGCCGTGGCCACCGCCACGCTGAACTGCGGGTTGCGCAACAGGTCGAAGGGAAACAGCGGCGCGGGCAGGCGCCACTCGCGGCGCACCAGCAGCACCCCGGCCGCCACGCCGGCGGCCAGCAGGCCGAGGCCCACGGGGGGATCGCCCCCCGCCGCGGTCTCGGCCCCGATGATCAGCAGGCCCAGCGCCAGGGCGCTCAGCAGCGCCGAGA
>CAXNKO010000170.1:0-5426 GCA_964202685.1 Caulobacterales bacterium | reverse complement strand
GAACCAGCCAAAGTACGCGGCGATCATCGTCGATGCGAAGTCCGGGGAAGTGCTGTACGCCAAGCGCGCCGACAGCCCGCGCTATCCCGCCTCGATCACCAAGGTGATGACCCTCTATCTGACCTTCGAGGCGCTGGCCTCGGGCCGGTTGAAGCTCGACGACCGGGTGGTGGTCTCGCCCCACGCCGCGGCGCAGTCGCCCACCAAGCTGGGCGTCTCGGCCGGGGATTCCGTCACCGTCAGTGACGCCATGCAGGCCATGGCCATCAAGTCGGCCAATGACATGTCCGTCGCCATGGCTGAAAAGCTCGGCGGCACGGAGAGCCGTTTCGCCGCCCTGATGACCCTGCGCGCCAAGGAACTGGGGATGACGAGCACCCGCTTCGTCAACGCCTCGGGCCTGCCCAATTCCCGCCAGATCACCACCGCCCGCGACATCGCCATCCTGTCGCGCGCGGTGATGCGCGATTATCCGCAATATTATCGGCTGTTCAGCCAGCAGCAGTTCACCTTCCGCGGCCAGGTGATGGGCAACCACAACCGGCTGCTGGGCCGCATGGACGGGGTGGATGGCCTGAAGACAGGATTCACCAACGCCTCGGGCTTCAACCTGGCGGTTTCCGCCGTGCGTGACGGCCGCCGGCTGATCGGCGTGGTGCTCGGCGGCTCATCGTCATCGGTGCGCGACAACAACGCCCAGGCGCTGCTGCAGACCGGTTTCGACGTGCTGGCGCGCCGCGCCCGCGGTGAAAAGATCGAGGTCGCCCAGAACATGTTCGAGCCGGAACCCACCGGTCAGATGATGCGGCCCTCCGTGGAACAGGGCGACGGCGACCAGGAAGGCCTGCGGATCATGCTGGCCGCCGCCGGACCGCCCTCGAAACTCTCGCCGGTGACCATTGTCGAGCCGGATCAGACGGCGCTGCGCCACACCCGGGCCAAGGCCGAGCCGAAGACGGCTCAGGCTGGCGGCCGTTGGTCGGTTCAGGTCGGCGCCTTCAAGTCCAAGTCCGACGCCAAGGAACAGCTCGCCTTCGTCAAGGGCCGCTTCGGCAAGCATTTCGCCAAGGCCGACGGCGCTGTCGCCGGTCGCCAGGGCGGCGCCTACCGCAGCCGGTTCAGCGGCTTCAGCGAAAACTCGGCCAAGGCGGCCTGCGGCGCACTGAAGGCGAAGCGGCTGTCCTGCCAGGTCATCTCGCCGGGCTGAGACCGGCGAAGACTCAAGCCTTCCGCAAGCGGTCCCGGGCGGCGTTGAGTTGCGCCGCCAGACCGTCCGTGCCGCCCTTGTCGGGGTGGGCCATGCGCATCAGCCGGGCATAGGCGGCCTGGATTTCCGCCCTGCCCGCCTCGGGACCGACCCCGAGGACCGAGCGGGCCTCGGCTTCGCTCATGAGCGTGCGCGGCGGCGCGGGCGCCGATCCGCCGGCGCTGCGGGTGGAGGTCAGCAGCCACAGGCCCAGGACCACCAGCACGATGGCCGAGCCCCAGGCGCCGCGCAGCCCGACCAGGGCCGCGCCTGAAAACGCCGCCAGGGCCGCCGCCCCCGACAGCAGCCGCCATTCGCGCCGCTTCAGGATTGGCCTGCCGCGCCCCAGCCAGACCAACAGCGCCAAGATCCCGCAGCCGATCGCCAGATAGACCATCCGGAGCTATTCGGCGGCGATGGACTCGCCGCCCTCCGCGCCGGGCAGCGCCAGCGCGCCCATCAGGGCGCGAAGTTCCTGCCGCGCCGCCACATGCTGCAGGGACATGGCCACCGGCCGGATGGTCGGCGACAGGTCCGCCACCGTCAGGCCGAAGGGGAACAGCTCCCGATAGATCACCCGATCGCGCAGGCCGGGTCCGACCCGGAAGCCTACCCGCCGGGAGAGGGCCTGCACCCGTTCATCCACCCGGCGGCGGTTGCGGGCCTCGGTGGGCGCCAGGCGGTTGCGCAGCACCATCCAGTCGATGCTGCGGCCGTCGCGTGCGGCGCGGGCCTTGCGGCTGTTCCAGACGGTTTCGGAATAGAGGCTCGGCCGCTTAAGCTCCAGGGTCACCGGATCGACCTGCCCCAGCATGTCGAAATCGACGAAACTGTCATTCATCGGGGTGACGATGACGTCGGCGAGGCCGTGGGCCGCCCGCGAGATCGCCGTGTCGCCCCCCGGGGTGTCAATGACCACGAAGTCGGCCTCGGCCTGGGCCTGACCGAATGCGGCCTCGAACCGCGCCAGGGCCTCGGCGTCCCCGGCCCGCGCCAGCACCGCGCCATCGACGGCCAGCGGCAGCTCCAGCGGCGCCGGCGCCGCCTCCCCCGCCGCGGCCAGCCAGGCCCGGCGATGCGCGAAGAAGCGGCCCATGCTCTGCTGGCGCAGATCGAGGTCGATCACCGCCACCCGGGCCCCCGCATGCAGGAGACCGGTGACGATGTGGATGGCGATGGTGGACTTGCCCGCCCCGCCCTTCTCGTTGCCCACGACGATGACTTTGGCCTCGGCCATGAAACGCTCCACGCGCGAGCCGATGATCGCCCGACTCACAAGGATCAGAGAATCGCCTTTGCGACTCCCACGTCAACGCATCATCTCGCCGCGGCGCCGGCGCCGACAGGGTGATCGGATGAACGCGCGAACCGGCCGACCGCGACCGCCGACCAGCCGGTTTCATTCCCGCCATGCCTTTAGCGGAATTCTACGGAAAAACTTGCCTTCCGGCTCAGCCATGATATTCTCTTTTTGTTCTGATCGTTCATCCCACCCATCAACCCCGCCGCCGCCCGGTTGGCGCCAACTGGTTGGCGCCCCGGTTGGCGCCCGGCGACGGGGTCTCGAAACTCTGGACAATCCGTAATCATTTGAAAATATGCATGATCGTGTATGATCTCTACGCCGCGAAGCCCGCCCGGACAGGCGCCGGCCGCCAGTTGAGAAAAACCCTGACCGACGTAAGTCTCGGGCGTCGGCGCCTCGAAATAGGTCAGGCTTTGAGGTCGTGATCCGCGCCAGGCCACGTCCAGGGATAGCGGCGTGATCGCCCGACGTTCGCGCGCTCACCCGATTGCCCTGCCTCCAGCGCCGACGCCCATGGACGCCGGGCCCGACGGGCGCCATTAAGCCCGCGCCTCGGAGGAGTCCCCCATGTCAGACCTCGCCCTGCCCGTCGCCCGCAGCGTCGCCGACCTGCGCGCCCGGGTGGCCGCCTGGCGCAAGGCGGGCGAGCGGGTGGGCCTCGTGCCCACCATGGGCGCCCTGCACGAGGGCCACCTGTCGCTGGTGCGCCTGGCCAAGAGCCGGGTGCAGCGGGTGGTGGCCAGCGTGTTCGTCAATCCCACCCAGTTCGGACCCCATGAGGACTTCGACGCCTATCCCCGCGATGAGGCCCGCGACGCCGCCTTGCTGGCGTCCGCCGACTGCGACCTGCTGTTCGCGCCGACGGCAGCCGAGATGTATCCGCAAGGCTTTTCCACCACGGTGACGGTGGAGGGTGTCTCGGCCTCCATGGACGGGATCGCCCGGCCGGGGCATTTCGCCGGCGTGGCCACGGTGGTGACCAAGCTGCTGCTGCAATGCGGACCGGACGTGGCGGTGTTCGGCGAGAAGGATTATCAGCAACTGCTGGTGATCAGGCGCCTGGCCGGCGATCTCGACATTCCCACCGAGATCATCGGCGCGCCCACCGCCCGGCTGGAGGACGGCCTGGCGCGGTCGTCGCGCAACGCCTACCTGTCCGCGGCCGAACGCGTGGTCGCCGGGCGTATGAACCAGATCATGGCCGAGGCCGCGGGACGTCTGCGCGCCGGCGAGCCCGCCGACCGCGTGGAGGCCGCGGGCCTGGCCGCCCTGACCGCCGCGGGCTTCGGGCGGATCGACTATTTCGAGGTGCGCGGCTCTAACGACCTGGCGCGGCCGGCGACAGGGCCGATGCGCATCTTCGCCGCCGCCCATCTGGGCAAGACCCGGCTGATCGACAACATGGCCGTGTGACGCGCCCAAACCACGCCGCCCGACACCGGCGTCGCGATCATTCGCCGCTCGTGCTATGAATGCCCCCATGAACCGCGCCCGCGCCATCGAAGTCCTGCAAACGTTGCGGTCGCGCCTTGAGGCGCGCGGGATCGCCCACGCGGGGGTGTTCGGATCGGTGGGGCGCGACGGGGCCGGCGGCTCAAGCGACATCGACGTTGTCGTAACGCCCGCCGTGAACAGACGGCTGGACCTCGTGGATTTCGGCGGCGTGCAAACCCTGCTCGACGAGGCGTTTGGCGGAATCGCAGTCGATGTGGTGGTCGAACCGATCCGAAGGCCCGAACTTAGAGCCGCCGTGGAACGCGATCGGGTCAATGCCTTCTGACCGTATCGTGAAATGCCTTCAGGACGTCATTGACGCGATTGACCTCATCGAAACCTGGATTGCCGAGGCCGGCGGAGCCGATCAAGCGATCTATCACGACCCCAAGACGCGTAGCGCGGTCGAGCGCCAACTGCTGGTCATGAGTGAAGCCGCGATCCGTCTCGACAAACTCGACGCATCCGCAGGTCCACGACTGGCGCCGAACATTGATTGGCCCGGGATACGCGGAATCGGCAATTTCATCCGACACAAGTACGACGACCTCGACACGACGGTCTTGGTTGATGTCCTTCGCAACCGAATGAGAGACCTGCGGGACGCCTGCGTATCGGCGATTGATGGACTGAACGCCCGTTGAACGTCGGGCCGCGGATCGATTTTTTCAGCCCATGGACATGGCTGTGTGACGCCGGTCTACCACGCCCCTGCCTCGCGCAGCCGGCGGGCCAGGTCCGGCGGCAGGTCGCCATCGGCGGCGGCGGCGAGGTCCGGCGGCGCATCGGCGCCGGTCAGGTAGCGCCAGCCCTGGAAGGCGCGCCGCGGGCTCGGCGCCACCCGCACCACCTCGGGATCGAGGGTCACCTCGCAGCGGGCCAGGACACCCTCGCCCAGCGTGTCCACGGCCAGGATCGCCTGGCGGCAGAGGATCGCGCCCTTGAACACCCGGTAGAGCGAGCCGCCATCCACCAGGTCCGCCGCCCGCTTCGGCGTCTGGCGGGTGTGCATGGTCCAGGGCCGTCCGGCCCGCTCGGCGTCGTGCCACTCGATCAGTTCCTCCACCGTGTCGCAGCCGACACAAAGTTTGATCAGGTGTAGCGCCACCGCCCTACCCGGCCTTCATCCGCACCAGGGCCTGGCCTTCGGTGACCTGGTCGCCCTGGGCCGCCAGCACCGCCTCCACCTCGCCGTCGAAGGGCGCGGTGAGGGCGTGCTCCATCTTCATGGCCTCCAGGGTGATCAGCGGCTGGCCCCGGGTCACTTGTTCACCTGCCGCCACCGCCACACTGGCGATCCGGCCCGGCATGGGCGACCTGATCTCGCCGTCGCCGGCCGCCTCGGCCAGCTGGCCCAGCGGCGGTTCCGCCGAGAACACG